>JAEEHE010000005.1 GCA_016280685.1 Caryophanales bacterium | reverse complement strand
CAAGATTATCGAAGATGGAGAAATCCTTTATGATGGAAAAGACTTATTATCTCTTCCAGAACATAAATTTACTAAAGTAAGAGGCGTGAAAATCTCCATGATTTTCCAAGATCCTTTGTCCGCTTTAAATCCAATTATGAAAGTCGGTAAACAATTAACCGAAGCCATGTCTTTGGAACACAAAGCCGTTAAAAGAGCAGCGAGAAAAGTCGTTAGAACATATAATTCTAAATTATCCAAGATTAATAAAGATTTTAACGATGAAACATTCACCGCATTAGTGGATGAAGAAGCTCCTGCTTTCGCTGATAGATTAGATCAATTATTAAAAGCGGCAAATGACATAAGAAGAGCGGTTCTCTTAGATAAAGACACCTTTGATGTCAATTTAGCGAAGGCGGAAGTTCGCAAGATTAAGAAATACGTTAATCAAGCGAAATCTTTCTTACAACAAGACACCGATGATGTTATCGATGTCTATATCATCTTGATGAATAACTACATCAAGTCTTATCAAACGGCGATCAAACTCAAAAAACATAGAGAAGAAATCTTCGCGAAATTCAATATCGACAATATCTATGACATTCCCGCGAAATACCGCACGAAAGAAAGAGAAGTTATTATCGATAAAGATGTCTATTTCGATGATATGGTCAAAATTACTGACCGTTTAATCGAACACGTCAATCAATTAATCATCTTCTATCGCGCAGTCGGAAAAGACTTCGTTAGTTCAACGATTAAATACTATAAAAAGAATGTCGAGAACATGAATTCCGAGCTCACTAGAGAACAAACTAAGAAACGTGCGATCGAATTAATGAGAGAAGTCGGTATCCCTGAACCAGAGAGAAGATTCTATCAATATCCCTTTGAATTCTCCGGTGGTATGAGACAGAGAATTGTTATCGCTATCGCGTTAAGTGGTAATCCAGAAATCTTAATCTGCGATGAACCTACAACCGCCTTAGACGTGACTATTCAAGCGCAAATCCTCGAACTAATTAATAGATTAAAAGAAGAAAAGAACTTATCCATCATCTTCATCACCCACGACTTAGGTGTCGTCGCCAATATGGCGGATGATATCGCGGTTATGTATGCTGGTAAGATTGTGGAATATGGTACTGTCTACGATATCTTCTATGATCCAAGACATCCATATACATGGGCTCTATTAGGTTCTATGCCTGACTTAGATACCAAAGGTAAACTCGACGCTATTCCAGGTACTCCACCAAATATGTTATTACCTCCAAGAGGCGATGCTTTTGCGGCGAGAAATACTTTCGCTATCGCTTTAGATTACAAGCAAGAACCACCATTCTTCCAAATCAGTGAAACACACTATGCCAAAACATGGTTAGCCCATAAGAGTGCACCCGATGTGGAAATTCCTAAGACTGTGAGAGAAAGAATTATTAATTCTTTAAAGAATAATCCTAGCAATAAACCTTCTTACACTCTCGCAAAGAACTCCATTTTAGAAACCATCAAAGAAAAACCGGCTTCTAAAGTTGCTTCTAAAAAGAAAGGAGGTAAATAATTATGCCTAAACAAAAAATCGATAATTATGCCTCTGATAAGAATATGGAAGTAAAACTCAATAATCCGAAAGAAACATTTGATTATAAAGATGCGGAAGTAATCTTAAAAGTTAAACACTTAAAACAATATTTCCGTTTCGGTAGAGGGGAATTCAAATACACCAAAGCCGTCCACGATGTCAGTTTTGATATCTATAAAGGTGAAGTCTTCGGTTTAGTCGGTGAATCCGGATGTGGTAAAACAACAACCGGTAGAAGCATTATCAAACTCTATAAATTAACATCTGGTGATGTCTGGTTTAAAGGGGTGAGAATTGCCGCTGGTACAAGATGGAATCAAAAAGAAATTAAATACACTATTATTCGTCTCAAGAAAGCTCTCAAGAAATTTGACGAACAAGAAGCTGATGAAATTCAATCCTTATCCACTCAAGAAGACGACTATAAAGAAAAGGTCTCAGAAATTAAAAAGAAATATGACGCTTTAAGAAAAGAGAGAACTGAAGCCGCAAGAGAAATCGTTGAAACGCAACGTAAAAAGATTGCTGCTGCTCGCCATGATGATAAACATTGTAACGATGACATCATCAAAGAAGAAACTAATCGCGTCAAAGAAAAATATAGTTATCTCTTCAAACCCGTCAATCAGGTCTTAGAAGCGAAAAAGAATCCGGAAGCGGAAGAAAATAAGAAAATCTTAGAAGACTATAAACTATATAAAGAGGAATTAAACGAAGCAAAACACGCTTCAATTACGAGAAAAATGCAGATGATCTTCCAAGATCCAATCGCTAGTTTAAATCCTCGTATGACCGTGAGAAACATCATCGCTGAAGGTTTAATCATTAAAGGTGTCAGAGATAAAGCTTTCATCTCCAAAGAAGTTAATCGTGTCTTAGAGATGGTCGGTTTATTACCTGAACACGCAAACCGTTATCCACACGAATTCTCCGGTGGTCAAAGACAGAGAATTGGTATCGCTAGAGCGATTATCATGAATCCGGAATTAATCATCGCTGATGAACCGGTCTCCGCCTTAGACGTTTCTATTCAAGCCCAAGTTATTAACTTATTAAATGATTTAAGAAATAACTTAGGATTAACCATCTTATTCATTGCCCACAACTTATCCGTGGTGAAATACTTCTGTGATCGTATCGCGGTTATGTATTTTGGAAAAATTATGGAATTAACGACTTCTGACGAATTATTCGCTCATCCGTTACATCCATATACCAAATCATTATTATCCGCAGTACCGAGACCAGACCCCAACATCGAACAAGGTCGTATTAGAATTACCTATAATCCGGCAAAAGATCACGATTATAGTACTCAACAACCGACCTTAAGAGAAATTGTTCCCGGGCACTTTGTGCGTTGTAATGATGCGGAAGAAGAGATGTACCTCAAGGAATTAAAGGGGAAATAAAATGCCGGAAGAACAACAAAATGTCGTTCCTCAAAATAAGAAGAAATTCTATTTAATCGGTCTCGCTATCAGCTTTGGTGTTTGCTCATTATTATTTGGTATAATCTTGATAATTGAGTTCTTTGGACTCAATATGAATATGAAGGATGATGGCTATCTCATCATGATTGACGCTAGTACGATATCCGGATTAATGATGTTATTATTCTGGTTACTCGTCATCATCACTAATGAAGGAGCATTCGACCTCATCTCTTATTCCATCAAACTAGTATGGTATACAACATTCCATAAATCTTTACGAAATGTAAAGTTGGCGAGAACTTATGCTGACTATCGCCTTGAAAAAAGAAGCAAAGGTAAGACTAATACGAGCTTTATCGCTCTCGGGGGAGCCCCTTACCTCATCGCAGGATTAATCTTGCTCATCCCCTATTATGCATTTAGATAAAGGAGAAATAATATGAAAGGAAAATTATTCATTCTCGCTAGCGCTATATTAGCGTTATCCCTCACTGCGTGTAACACGAACAAACCCACTAGTGATAATCCTTCTTCTAGTGAACAACAAAGCAGTTCATCCTATTCCTCTTCATCCGAAGGTTGGGAAGGCAAAACAAACGAAGATTTTGAACTTGCTAAAGTCACTTACACAAAAGACGGTGTGGAAAAACCATTAAATAGAAACACTATCTACACTAATGCCGGTAGCCCACACGTTGATGGTTATCACATTGATGAAGCCGCAGAAATCCATGCTATGGTCGTTCCCTTTGGCTTCACTGATGATGATTTACAAGATCGTCAAACCGCTGCCAACATCGAAAGATTTAAAACTTGTTTCTTCGGCACAAATGAAGAAATTCAAGCGAAAGGTGGCTTATATAGCTTAGCTGGTTTCTATCAACAATCTTCCTATGGCCACAGCAATTTCCAAGGTCAAGTCTTACCAGCTTGGTGCTTATATAACGGCACAACCGCACAATTCGCTAGTGCTTCTTCTGGTGGCGCTGGTGTCTACGCAGCTAACTATGCTCGTAACTGGTATATCTCTGAATACGCCAAAGAAAACCACGGTGCTTTAGGTGAGGATGCTCATCCACTTACTTGGTTTGACGTCAATAACGATGGTTACATCGATTTGATGTGGGTCGTCTATTCTAAAGACTACCGCTCCGGGACTGACTGGTGGGCATATGTTACCTATACCGGAAATCCTGCTAACAAGACATCTCCTAATGTTAAAACATTAGCATGGGCATCCTTGAGATTCTTAGATAACGGTTATGGTGGTTATGACACTCATACATTCATCCACGAAACCGGTCACACATTCGGTTTAGATGACTATTACGACTATACAGACTCCTGGGCCCCAATGGGTGGCGTTGACTATATGGATCATAACTTAGGTGATCATTCTATGTTCTCCAAATTCTCATTAGGTTGGACTAGACCATGGATTGTTGATGATGATGCCTTAATTACATTAAGACCTGGCACCACTACTGGTGACTGCTTCATCCTCCCCTCTCCTGGTTATAACGGCACTGCTTTCGACGAATATATGATGGTCGAATTAATGGCCCCTATCGGTTTAGCGGAACAAGATTATAAGAATGGTTATCAAAACACCTCTGGCTTCACACAACCTGGTATCCGTATCACTCACGTCGATAACCGTGTTTATGCCAGTAGTCACGATGTTCCATTAACCACAAACCCAGAAGATGGTTTAGATACCAGAATCGGTAACTCCCATATGGGTAGAAGCGGCGTCAAAGTCGATGGTGACTATTGGACTCATGAAGATGGCAAGAGAACGTCTTATAGCCAATTCTCCATCATGGAAGCTAACTGCGATCAAGATAAAAACTGGACATTAACTAGCACCTATAATGCTTCTAACGCTTCCTTATTCCAAAAGAATGGTTTCTTCAACTTAAAACCAAACTGGGGCTGGGCTAAGACCTTTATGCCAAGTAAATCCAATTTATGGAATAAAGCCAAAACCACCACTGGCTGGACTGGTAAAGATACCCAAACCTACACTATCGATGAAACATGCACATTCAACTATAGCTTGAAAGTCATCTCCATCGAAAAAGATGCTGAAGCTGGTTATATCGCCAAAGTGCAAGTGACCGCAAACGCATATTAATCTTTAAAACTTATGCCCTTCTTAAGTGAAGGGCTTTTTTCTTACTTAATAGGGCCTTTTCAGGCTCTATTTATTTTTTGGTGATTAGTTTTACTTTTTATATATAAAAACCGCTTATTTTGTCTATTTTCATAGAAAAACAAATAGACTACTTACTAGTAAACAAAAGAAAAGAGCTACTATTAAGTAACCCTATTGATTTTTATTTGTAGAATCTAATTCTGGCACTATCGAGTCCCACATATTGGAAGTCGATATTCCAAGTAAATGATTCACCATTATCCATCGTGGTCATGTGTTGACCTTCTTTAGATAAGAAGTGGCTATATTCACTGAAAGTGAATGTATCACCAGTTTGGAACATATCACTCTGTCTTAGATAATGATTGGCATATCCACTAGCACCGAAGGTATCTTCTCCACCCGCTTGAATGATCACTAATTGTTTGAAATCAGCGCATTCACTAGGATTATAATCGCCATAGCCATAAGCGGTATAATCTTTAGAATTATTCGGACCGACAATCACATAATTACCCCAAGTAGATTTATCGAGACTCACTTCGTGTCCGGTTTCGATGTCGTATAAACGACTATCGACATGGTACATTCTGATACCAAAATTACCTAAATTACCGTAATAGGAGTTATAAGTGTTCCAGAATTCACTATTAATGCCTTTATTAGAGAATAATTCGATTAAGAAATATTCATCAAAAGCTGAGCCATTCCAAGTGTCATAATTCGCGGGAACGATAATACAATCACCAGTTGTGACCGCATCACCGATTTCCATCGTGAAGTCATCTTCCCCACCAGTTACGACATAAGGACTTAATAATCCTACGGATAATTTAGAATAGGAGTTCCAGTCGAACATATTGTGGGATTGCATATCCGCACCACCGACATAATTGATGCTAGAGGAACCGTCATCAGAATAATCATAATAATCCGCTAAACCGAAGATATGACCTTGTTCATGGATTTGCGTAATAGCATTATTCGTATGATTAATTGCACCAATACTATAAGTATTAATACATGGTCTATTATGAGTGCCACTAATATTGCCAGTGCTACTTTGATGCGGCCATAAATTACCCGCCCATACTGTCGCATTATAGTTGGTTAAGATATGAATATTATCAAATGTTCCATTGTTATCTTGATCATATTCTGACCAATCAACATCAGGATATTTGTTTAATGTCGCTTCTAAAGCGCGATTCATCATCTGATATAACGTTCTTGTAGTGTTATCATTATTAATTGTATCTACGGTATATAAATCGGAAGATTCGGTATAGATATCTGCGACCATACCATCAAAATTCATATAGCCAATGGACATCGCTTTGTAATAATTCACAAAAGATGTGGGATAATCACCGAAATAATAAGTATTTAAAGTATTAACACTAGATTCTGTCCAATTTTTAATATCGGATGACTTATTCGCTTTTAAATTGACGGGGATGACTAAGATTTTCGGATTCTCCACGATTGGCGAATTATAATCATCTAATTCGTGAGCGGTCATCGTCAATTCCGATTTATCGACACGAACATAAGCATTCGCTAATTGGAAATCAATTGTATTACTGACTTCACCGATAGTTAGAACTAAATGATATGTTGTTCCTCCTAATAAAGGTGAATCGATAATATTCGTGTGAGGATTCTCATCACTATTTAACATTAAAGTTAAATATTCTTTCTCTTCTGTTAAGAGATAAATCTCACGGCCATGGTCTTTCCAAGTAATGTCTAATTGAATATGTAACTTATCCAAAACTTTTTCATGTTTAACATAGCTATTAAGCATTGTGGGTGTAAAAGAAACACATTCATCAATGCCTTCTTCTAAAACACTGTAGAAAGTATTGGTTTCTGATGTAATAAAAGATTTAGTGACATCATTATGCGTATAACTAACTTTAATTTTAGAAGTATATTTACCGGCGCGTAACACGGGCGTGGTCGCTGAACATTCATATTCATCTTGCGATTTAAATGTCATCACGGTGATCTTTAAACCTTTGGTTATTTTTTCTGATGTACCATCAGTGTAATAAACGATGATTCTCGCTTCCACACTTTCAGCGTAGATATCACCTGTATAATATGAAAGCTTAACGAAATCTTTCATAATCGTTTTTAATGTTTTGTTTCGGTTATCTAAAGATGAAGATTCTTCCGAAGAAATGCTTTCTTGAGAAGAAGTTTCGCCACTAGAAGATTGTTCCGAAGAAGAATTGCTAGAACTATTATATCTATTCCAATCTTCCATAAAAGAACAGGAACTTAATAATAGAGGTAAACATAAAATAGGAATAATTGCTTTCTTTTTCATAGGTAATTACTTTATCACTATTTATATAAATAAAAAAGGAGTGTTATTCAAACACTCCCATTTTATTAGTTTTAAAACCTAATTAGGCTTCTGGATAGACAATGCCAGAGACATCTGGAACATTATCAGTGCCGATACCACTAACTTGCATTGAGAAGAGATACGCAGTGTTGCTATCAAAATTGAAACTAGCTTGGAAAATCAAGGATTGTTCTGAGACAACAAAGTTAACATCTACCCAACCTAATTCGATAAGTGTACCATCTTTAGTACCGATGCTATCGAAACCATAATAGTAAGCTAAATAGCCAATGTAAGAGCTATACATAATAGCTTTAACTAATTCAACACAAGAGTCACTTGTTGCGCTGATAACAACATCACCAGAAGCTGTTTCAGTGCGATTTGAAGCAACAAAGCCTTCCCATAATTTGGCATCATTCGCAGCGCCGAGTGTATCAGCTGTATCTGCCCAAACATCAGAACCTTCTAACAAGGAAGCATTGATTGCATCACCGATTTCTTGGCCATTAATATTGTTAAAACCATATAATTTGCCATCATTAACAATATCACCATAAATAATGTCTTTTTCTTGACCTGCCAACTTGACTACTTGATAAGCGGTTGTGGCATTGACGTAATCAGTCTCACTACCAACTGGGAAATTACTAACCCAATCTGGAGCTGTTGGTGCGGCAATTGGAGTACCATTGGCATCGATCCAAGTGGCAGAAATATTTGCGGTATAAGCTTTTGCTTCGCAAATTGCACCGATTTTAGCTGGAGCTTCATCAAACGCAATAGCTTCTGGGAATGCACCACTATCAATGTATTCTCTAACAGCGGTAATTTCAGTATCCTCTTCATTTAAATTAAGGACATAAGAATATGTTGCTAAAACAGTAGTTTTATCATCAACAGCAACGATTGGTAAATCAAACTGGAATGTTTCAACTGCATCTTCGCCTTCACCGAGTGTATATGGAGTGACGATAATGCCATTAAACATATATTTAGAATTTAAAGCTTGTGCTAATGTATAAGCAAATTCAGCGGCTTTATTAGGAGCGGAAGAACTGCCCCAAGTGCCTGGTAAATCACCAGACATAACTAATGATTCGTTGCCTTCTTCATCAGTAACTGTCTCAAAATCTGATGGACTTAATAACCATTCAGAATTGCAGTAATATAAATCAAAATCAGTTTGGATAGCACTATCAACTTCGATGTTTTCAAAATTATCATCGAGAACATATTGATAGGTTTTGCCATTTTGAGCTTTTAAGAATCCACCAGGAGCATTGGTGTCATCATCCCATACGCCAAAACAGGAATAATCTGCTCTATGGACAGCACCAACATAAAGTTGACCTTCATAGAGTTCATCCATTGCCCAAACATTGCTAAGTTCAGCTGTGGCTTCAGCAAATGCAGCTTTAAGAGCGCTCATGGCATCGGTTTCGAATTTAGCTTCTATTGCACCAGCGATAATTTTGACATTTATTGTGCCTTCTGCTAATGCGGTAAGTTGGTGACCTTCAACTTCGACTAATTCGGTCATTGTGGCAGGAATTTGGACATCGAAGACTTTTGGTCCTTCGCCACCTTCAACTGTCACATAATCATCTAAGTCGACTGGTTGGCCAACAACAATTGTTGATGGAGCTTCGATTTTAATACGAGAAACTGGATCGACTTGAGATTCGCTAGTGCTTTCTTGTTCTGATTCTGAAGTGCTTGGTTTTTTGGTGTTACAAGCACCTAAACCGAGAACTAAGATAAGAGCGGAAGAAACTAACAATTTGTTTAATTTCATACTTATTCTCCTTTCGTGTAAGCGAGCTATAACGCATATGCTCGCAAGGTATGATTTGCTTAATAATTTACTACAACACTTTTATGTTGTAAATATTATTTATATATTTTTATAGTCCAATTCAGTATTATTTATGCATTTTTGCGTACTTAAAATATAAAAGGATTTATTTATTATTTTTCTTTTTTGCTATCTAATTCGCTAAAGAGAAAACGATTAGGAGAATAAGCATGGAGATAATATTTTCCTAATCTCTTGAAGATTTCTTTGGCCTTTTCTTTAGTTTCTTCAGTGTAATCTCCAACAGTCTTAATGCCTTTGATTAAAATTCTTCCAGCATTGAGCAATATATCATAGATAGTTTTTGTATCTCCTAAGATATCACAGATAACTTTAACAGCGAGGCTCTTGGATTCATCATCTTCACTATTGAGCCAACTCATCAAAGCGTATTCACCATCTCTAGATATCTTGCTTCTCTCTTTATCAAAGACAAATTCTGGTTTGTTTTTCTTGATTGTCCAATAGAAAAGATCATGCCCTCCTAATAAGACTCCGTTAGAATAAACAATCTTAGGATTGGGGTTTTTATTATAAATAACACCAATAACATCATGGGTGGTTAAATATTTCTCTAATTTATGTTCGATTCTTTTATAGGATTCTAAAGCATAAATATTCTTCTTAAATCCTGGCCCATCAAAGGAAAAAACTTTAATCATTTTCTTCTCACGTCTTTTACCAATCTTTAAAGCGGAATACATCGCGAGGTTACCACCTTTACTATGTCCACCTAAATAGTATTTCCCGTCATACTCTTTGAGTATCATTCTTAAATACTTAATCGCACTTTTTTGTGAGGGGATTTCATCTTGGAAAGCGATTAACAAATCTTCTTTCCATCCAGAGACAGATATATCCGTGCCACGATAGGAGATAAATCTCACACCATTAGGAAAAATAAGAGTAATCGCATAGAATTGTTCATTAGTTCTCTTGTTAGTTTTGCCTTGCGCTTTTCCCACCATTATATCTTGATAACGAGGGGATTTGATCATCGCTTCAAATAGTCTTCTATTGTTAAAAGCATCAACACTAGAAGCGTAGAATTTCTTTTTATTTTTAATATTTAATTCATTGATTTTTCTATAAGAATCTTTAAGACCGATCAGGTGAAAATTCAGGTAAGAAAGTTCGCTGAAAATCAGAGCGTCAATATCGTTAAATGGTAGCTCTTTAAATGTTTGATTTCCGTATTTCTTTACATACCCAATAATATTCATATTATCTATTTAAATAATCTCGTGGATTGATAACAATCCTCTCCATCGGGGAAGATGACCATAATTTTCTTTCCATCATTCTCTTTTCTTTGAGTGACTTTGATAGCAGCTTTTTAGCACAAATATTTCCTCTTTTTATAAGAAAAATGTAAGTTTTTTGCTATGAAAACGCAAGAAATACGATAAGAAATTACGAATTTATCTAAAAAGACAATAGTCTTTACAATATTTAAAGATATGTTATGATAAAACAAAGAAAGGAGATAAGTTTATGAAAAAATTTAAATTTATCGCATGCGCAATTGCTGCAACACTCGCTTTGGTAGGTTGTGGTAATAAAAAAGATCTTCCTGCTGGTGAATTACCAAAAGGTGGAACAGCTATTGATGTTTCTACAGAACAGGGCAAAGCCGATCTTTATGATAACGTTTCTAAGGTTGTTAATGCTTTATCAGAAACAGAATTCAATGCTATCGGTCTCAAATCCGAAACCAAGAATTTGAACCTCGATGTCAATGCTGACGTTGTTGAAGATGGCGGCAATATTAAAGTTGAAGCTTCATTACACAAAGCCGGCGTTACACTCGAAGCCAAAGTCAAAGGTGACAAAGAAGCTTGGTATGGTCAAGCAAGCATCAGTGGTCTCAAAGGTGAATTAGCCGCTAAAGTTAATGCTCCTATTGGAGAAACCGCATTAAACATCGATGAAAAATTATCATTCAAAGATGTTGGTGCTGACCTCTATCTCAAGAACAACACCCTTTATGGTGATGTCTCTGGTAAAGGTTTAAGAAACTTATTAACCGATGCACAACCAATCGTTAAGAGAGTTCTCAAACAAATCCCAGATATTCCAGCTGGCTTTAGCATCGACTTAAACGAGTTCGTCGATCAAATGACTGGTGAAGCGAGAAAATTCTATGTTCCAAATATCGAAATGAGCAATTTCAACCTCTTCGCTTTATTAGATGGTATGGAACCAAAACTTCCAACCGCTGAAGAATGGGCACAAGCTGCTGCTGTTATCGAAAAATTACCATTCTTATCATTCGAAACATATAAAGATGGTAGATTTGGTATCGCCGCTCACGTCACCAAAGAAGGCATCATGAAATTAGAAGAAAGCTTCGAAGATATGAATCTTGAAGGATTCGACAAAGTCGTTGACTCCTTAGACGTCAAAGCAGCTGTTATGTTTAAAGCCGATGGTATGGTTGATTTCCTCTCCTTAGGTGGAAACGCCAAGATCATCATCGATGAACCAGCCGAAACAGAAGGTGGAGATTCCACACATGTCGAAGTCTCATTAGGTTTAGAAGAAAAATTATCCTTAACACTTAATGACGAAGTCAAAATGAGCATGCCTAGCGATGAAGAATTAGCGAAATACGTTCAATTCCAAGTCCCAGAAATGTTCAAATAAAACTGATATTTCGAAAAACTAAAATGAAAGAGAGCTTCCGGGCTCTCTTTTTAATGTCTTATTCAATATCTTTTAAGTGTTCTATGGAATTATAATCCACTATTTCTATCGGTGTTTTATCATCGAGATGAATCCGGAAATGTGTAATTCCACAGCAATCGTGTTCGTGGTAATGATTCACATAATAAGCATAATTCATATCCGTGATAGCGCTGACAAATAAGGAACCGAATCCACCGTGAGCGAACAAAGCAATATTCTTCTTCACATCCCCTATTGCTTTAAAGGTATGCTTCTCTCGATCGTGAACAATATTTAGTGATAATAACCATTCATCTAATGCTTTATTAACTCTTTTAATTCCTTGTTCGACACTTGGGGAGAATAAGGGGTCTTTATACCATAGAGGATCGTCTTGTAATTCTTTCATTCT
>JAEEHE010000035.1 GCA_016280685.1 Caryophanales bacterium | reverse complement strand
AAGATCTGACAATTGATGATTTTTCTAAATCAGACTTACATGTTAGAGCCACTTGTTTCTCGTTGATGCAAATAGGTGAACAGCTAACAAAATTAGAATCCTTGTTCGCTAAAGATTATCCAAATATCCCTTGGAAAGAAGCGATAAAACTGAGAACGTTAATAGTACACGTCTACAATAAAGTAGATACTGAAGAAATCTTCAAAATCGCCAAAAACGATTTAGGGAATCTCAGAGACGCTATTGCCACTATCAAGATTTAAACTCAAGTAAAAGAAAAGTTGACTAGCAGCACCACTAGTCAACTTTCTTTTTTTATTCTTATTTCTTCTCTTTCCTATTTGCGAGTTCCTCGTTAATTAATCTCTTTAAGATCTTTAAATCTTTATCAGTGAGATTAACATCTCTATTGAGCATTCCACCATAAGTTAATTTCTTATAGATAAAATCAAAATAATTATCGTAAGCCTCAACTTCGTCTCTTTTTACCACTACTGGTTTCGGTGTCGGTGCTCTCTTAGCTTCTTTTTCTTCGATATATTTTTTAACCGCAGGAACTAGTTCTAAAAGATTAAATTCATAATCCATCATAATCATCGGATCAAAATAAGATAAAGTTTCATTAATTACTTCTGGATAAATACCAATGATATGAGAAAGTCTTTCAGAAGTAATATATTTAGCCTTCGGTAATTTTGCCATGGCTTGTAAATATTTCTTTAAATCTTTAACATTTGGTTCTTTCATATATGTCGACTCCTGCTTTATTTATTATATAACCAAATAAACGAAAAAGAAAAACGCAGGATAATTAGTCCTACGTTAGATGCTATTTGGTGATCCCCAAGGGATTCGAACCTTTGACCCGCTGATTAAGAGTCAGCTGCTCTACCAACTGAGCTAGGGGACCAATTAACGCTAAATAATAATATATTAAAGACTTAAATATTTCAATATTGTAATTCTCAAAATAACAAGTGATGAAAATAGGCATTTTAAGGCTCTTTTATCAGAAAAACGATAACTAATTCATTTAAACAATAAAAATGCTTAGAAAATAGAAATAATCGCATTAAAACATAAAACATAATAAAAGGGCATCCCGAGGGACACCCTTATATCAATTCATTAATCAGAATTAGAATAATGCAATGTTGTCGAACACTAAGGCGTTGGCAGAACCATTCCAGTTAGAAATGTTGAAATTGTACATACCATAGTTGAAGCCCATACGGCAGTATGTCCAACCATTTGCCTTTGCGGTCATTTGGCCGATTTCAGCAGCACCCGCTAAACCAGTTTGTTGATAAACCCATGTTCTTAAAGCGATATCGGTATCGGAAGAGTTATAAATCCAGAAACCGATATTTTTGAATGTGGTTTTTTCCGCAAAGTCAGCTTTTAAAGATAAACCGACAGCATTACCACTTCCAGAATATGGTCTAACACTCATAGCGCCAGTACCAGCAACAAAGTTTGTGGTATCACTAACAATTCTATCGGTGTGGTCTGCGTTGTTATCAACGGTCCAGCTAGAAGCACCATTGGCTCTATAACGACGGATGAATTGTTCGCGTAATTCATCAGTTGTGCCATCTAAGTTCCAGAATTTAGCAGCACCATTAAGGGTGATTTCACCATTATTCTTAATCATAGCAGCGGCTGTGCCAGTAACTGTAACTTCTTTTAAAGCATTGTTTGCTTCATCAAATTTAGCAGTAACTGTACCTAAAGTGGCATCAGTGATTGTGACGACACCTGTAGTTTTATCAAAAGCATAGGTAGTTGTAATTTTGGCTAAATCACCAACTTCTAAGAATGCTTTTTCGTTTGCTAAAGCGAGTGTGACGAAGATGTTGCTATCATCTGCTGCTGTTGCATAACCAGAGAAATTACCAACTGGTTGTGCGACTTCTTGTTCTTCGGCTTCCACTAAGTTGATTTCGATGGAATAGAAAGCTTGGGCATAGTTTGAAGTATTACCAATATAGAATGAGGCACCATTGATGTTATAAGTGTTGAGAACACTCTTATTCAAACCACTGGATGCTGAATCGCCAGTCTTGGCAATTTCTGCACCACCTTCAGCGGCATAAACTTTTGCGTTTTGATATTGATAGAAGTCTAAAACTAATGTAGAGATTTGATATCCTTCAGGAAGGCTAACAACCTTGAGATAGCCATTGGTTTTAGCAACACCGATTTCATCGTAGTTGCCATAATCGAAACAGCCAGCGGACCATTCGAGAACGATGTTACCAGCGAGGACTTCGTATGTAACTTGTTTGGCAGCGGTTAATGTGGTTGTGCCAACACCAGAGTTAGCTTTTGTAATTTTAAGAGTATTGGTTAATTCTGGTTCGACTGGTGTATCTCCACCAACAGCGGTAATAACACCAGTACCTTGTTTTGTACCTTGATAGTCAGCACGGATCATCTTTAAGGTGATGGTTGTACCAACTGTAAGATCTTTTGTGGTTTCATTGGTTAAGAAGTCTTGTGGATTTGTGAAGATATAAGAAGCACCATAGACATCCCATGCTAACGCAGTAGCTGTTGCGGTTGTACCATACATGACTAAGTCATTGGTACCATCAGTAATGGTCATGTTGCCATATTTATCTTTTGTATCGCCAGTCTTGAAAGCTTTGATTTGAGCAGTGACGCTATAAGCGACTGTCTTAACATTTTCAGCAGCGAGGAATTCTGCTAATGTTTTGGTTTCCACTGCTGGTTCTGGGTGTTCAACCCATTCAGAGCCTTCTTCGAGAACTGTGATGTCGGCAGCAGCAAGAGCTAAACCATTTTCGACTTGGCCATGGTAGTTCTTAAGAGTCATCTTCACAGTAACTTTAGCGTGTCTTAATAATTTGTCAGCATAATCAGGTGCGGTAGCACTATAGAGTTCTAATAATTTTTTATCATCAGAAGTGCTAGCGGTCTTACTATCAGCCATGAAGAAGTTGTTTCCACCTTTCTTCACAACATAACCGGTAACAAGATAGTAATCCCAGGATTGAGCTCCATCTTCTAAAGCTTTACCAGCAGTGAGGGCTTCAGCAACTGTCGCGGCGATTTCTTGTCTTGGTTGTGGTTTGTTACCTGTACAGCTAACAAATGTGGAACCAGTAAATTCAGCTTGGTTGCCACTTGCATAGTAAGTGATTGGGCCATAAGCAATGGCTTCGCCACCCACCCAGACATCATCATCGGTGAGGTATCTTTCTTCACCAGTGCCTGTGGCTTTGTAACATTTGTAAACTTCAAATTTTTCAGTTTGACCTTCGGCAGGTTCTAAGAACCAGCTAACAGCACCATCGTTTCTTTCACCTGGTGCGTGATAGAAGGAAGCGATTTTACCTTTGACATATAAAGCAGGTGTATCGCCATTGTCTTTGGCCCATTTGCCAACTTTGACAGCGTCTTCGTTATCAAACGGATCTTCGGCAGTACCTTCGTGTTGTGTACCATAGATTTCTTTGTTGGTACGCTTTGCCGCAACTGTGATTTCAACTGTGTCTGAAGATTCACCTGATGCGACTGTGATTGTTGCTGTACCTTGTTCAACAGCATTGATCATTTGACCACTAACAGAAATAACTTCGTTATTACTAGAAGTGATGGTAATTGTTCCAGCACGAATTAGTTCAGCGATATTGGCTCTTGGTTCAGTTGAAATTTCAACTTTACGGCCAGCTTCGCCAGCAAACCATTCGGCTTGCAATGCTTGTTTATTGCTAATAGTGACAACATAAGTCTGTGCTTCTGAACTACTTTCAGATTGAGATTCAGATTGAGATTCACTTGTTTGGCTTTCTGGTTCAACAGGTGAACTTGACTCTTTCTTAGTGTTACAAGCAGGTAAGACTAATGCCATACCTAATAGCAATGCAGCAACTGATGTAATTGTTCTTTTTTTCATTTGTTTTCTCCTTTCGAAAATAGAAATTAGAACAAGTTGTGCTATTGCACAAAAGTTTTGTTATTTATATCCTTTAATAACTTGGTATAGATCACTTTACGCTTCAGTCCGAAAGCGGTAAAGAGAACACCGAGTACTAAAAGTATAACCGAGATAATTGCGAGAACTAGGAAAACCCAGAACTCAGGTGAAGAGACGGTAATTCTAAATTGATTATCGGCTTTTCGAGAAAGTAATAAGAAGACAATAGAGGTAATTAATAGAATAATACCAATAGAGATATTGCTCATGCCTCTAGCAAAGCTATTTCTACCACGTTGTAATTCCGCGTGGCACGCTCTTGCGAGAGATTTTTTGTCTTCTTCGGAGGCATTATAATGAACGAGATGACCACATCTTGGACAAACGAAATTAACTTCGGCATCCATGTCTAGGCCGACATTCTTTTCAAAATCGATTTGTTTCTCTTCGATTTTATTTTCTTTAAGTTTATTTCCACAGTGATAACAAAACATCATTGTTGACCTCCTTAAATATTATTAGGCTTGTTCAGGAACCCATTCTAAGCCGGTGGCATCATTGAAGACGATTTGATAAGAAATTTTACCACTTTGAGCTTGATGATATGTATAAATACCTGATAAGAGGAATTTCTTACCGACAAATTGTTCTTCAGTGTTCCAATATTCAAATTTCTTTTCTGGATCACCAGCATATGGGAAAGTGATATAAGCAGAGAATTTACAACCGGTAAATCCTAAGGTGATTTCATCACCTTTTGTATTGATGTAGAAATCGTTACATGTCACAGCGTCAGTAACTTTGACAGCGCAGTTCAAACATTCAAAATCACCACTATTAGCGATTTGGCTAAGTCTGGTTGATGTGTATTCTAAAACATGAAGTTGTTGATCGTCAGTATTTTCATCAGCGGTCAATAATATCTTACAGTCATCATCTTTAGCTTCGCTAGCGACGATGGGGAAGTGTCCTTCCGCACCAGTTAATTGGAAACCGAAGTTTTCACTATAAACAGCAAATACACATAATTCGATGAATGTATTTATCTTTCTATATTTGGATGGGACAGAAGACATGCCACAGAAAACATTGATAGAGGCATATTCACCGCCTTCAATTCCTTGACCTTCACCACGGATGGCTTCACTATCTTCTTCATCAAAATGACTTTGTAAATACATCGTGCCATTAGAATATCCAGCAACTGTGCCACGAACTCTCACTTTTTTACCATCGAGTTCAGATTGATAAGTTGGATCTTTAATATAATTTTCAGTCGCAACTTTTAAATCTAGCAAACTAATATCCTTATAACCCGTCGGGTCATAAAGTGGATCAGGTTCATCACCAAACATATTCAGTTTGTATTTTTTAGCCTGTGTCTCTGCGGCGTAAAAAGTTTCAGCATATTGAGGCATATCAGTGACGTTTTTCACCCATGAATAACCTTCTTGGACAAGAGCTAAATTAAGAAGATATAATTCATCATAATTAGCATTCTTTTTCTCTTCATTAATCCAAATTAATGAAACAAATCTTTCACCTGTAGAGTCATATTGTGGGACACCATAATCATCTTGTGCAGAAGAAACGACGATTGTGCCGTGCTCCGCTGCTGCCTTCAATTTTTCTTTATTAAAATTACTTGCAGGTTTGCCCCAAGGTTGAATACGACCTGTAGATTCTGGTGTATCAACACCATAATATCTTGATTTAATAGCCAATCTACTTGTGGTAGTCACTACTGGATTAAAGTGAGCGGTATCACCATCGATAGCGGTTTTTAAAGTCACTTCACCGATACCATCTTTGTAGAAATCTCTATTTTTATAATCTAATTCGAGTTTAACCGTACCATCATGAACATAATCGACCCAGTTTTCATCACCTCTTTGAGGTTTTGCTTCGCTAGAGCCTTGTTCGCTTTGTTCAGGTTGAGAATTACTAGAGTTTTCCTTTTTGGTATTACAACCAGTTAGGACCCCTAATGACATTAGGGCGATAAGCGCAATAATAGTTTTGTTAGTTTTGGCCATATAAAGACCTCCTATTTAATATCTTTCTTTGCGTTATTAATCGCTAATGCAAAGGCATCATCGATAGAACTCTTATTGGTTAAAACACTAGTTACTAAGGCACCGACTTCATTTCTTAAAGTAGCACTGCCTGGGAAAACGGCGGAATTGTAATATCTGCCATTAACATCGTTTTGGGTGACCAAAGCGGCTTCCGCGTAATATTCACCTTCTTCGATGAAGTCACTATATGTTTCGGTTGTATAGCAAGATGTTCTCACTGGAGAATATCCTTCAGAACCGGTAACGCATAAGGAAACGTTAACTTGTTTGCTGGTTAAATATTTAATTAATTTCCAAGCATATTTTAAGGCAGCTTCGTTTTCGGAATCACTTAATGATGGATTCTTGAACATAGCCACACTTGGGCCTTGGGAAATATAGCCGACTTGACCATCTGCGCCACCCATAGTTGGGACTTTAGCAAATGCGGGTTCAAATAAACCGGCATCAGGGATTGTATAGCCTGTGCCACCAGTAGAACCGATGGAGAAGATTGTCTTAACTTCTTTGAAGTTATTGCTAGCATATGTACCTTCTGCACCTTTAGTAGTCAATAAATGAGCATCACGTGCATCTTTTAATTTTTGCACAACTGCTTTTGCTTTGGTAAGTTCGCTTGCTTCTTCAAAATCAATTCTGCCTTTGCCGTCTTCGCCGATGGATGAATAGGCAATTTTATTTTGATAGAGTTCAGTGATAAATAAGTTGGAATCACTATCGTAATAAATAGGATATTCTAATTGGGTAGAAATTTCCGATTTATGATCATAAGCTGCTTGGGCGATATTGATTAATTGATCCCAAGTAATAGTTCTCATGAATTCTTTAACACGATCAACCGCCACATCAGGATAAGCATATCTCATCGCGGTTTTCACAGCATCGAGGTTATAACACATAATTTCTGTTGATTTCATCAATGGAATCAAATATGTGCCTTGTCTTTGTAAGGAACGACCTTCATCCATATAGCTTTGAATCATGTCGCTTTCACCTAAGGTGTCGCCTAAATAGCTATCTGTGCCAAATGTGAGATTAGAATCGTTTAAGAATTTGTCATAATTGACAACATATTTGCCTTCTTGGCCATTTTCAAATTCGATATAATCAGCAACATGGTCAGCATAAGCAATGGCAATTGTGGGGCTATCACCAGTAGCTAAACCGGTTTTGACCTTCTGGGGCATATCTTTGTAAGCACCTTGATAGGCTAACTCAACGTCTAAATCGACATTTTCGTTTTGCTTAACTAATTGCTTAAAGGTTGCAATTTTACCTTCTAACGCGGTTTCAGCTTTATCGCCAAATGTGTGCCAGAAAGTAACTTTCACTTTACCAGTTACTTCACCACCACCGGATGATCCACTGCTTGTGGTTTCTTCTTTTTTGGTGCCACAACCGGTTAAAGCGGTAATGGCTAAGGGAATTAATAGTAAGGCAATTTTTTTCATACTTATTTTTCCTCTATATATGTAGTTGATTACATATCTTTCAATGTATTGTTAATTGCTAAATTAAAGGCAGCATCGAGATAAGCATCATCAATAGTTTTGCCATCTTTGGCATCCTTTAAGATATTGACGACCATGGAGTTAACTTCTGTACGAGCAGTAGAACTTCCTTTGAATGGAACACTGGTGAAAACGTAATCAACGGTTGAAGAACTGTAAACAGCGTTCAAAGCGGTTAATAATTCTGTACTACGTGGATCTTTATCTTCTGTTGAACAGTAGTCACTATAAGCTTCACTGGTATAAGCGGAAGAACGAATTGGCAAATAACCAACAGTAATCGCCCAAGAAGCGGTATTCTTAGTACTAACCATGTGCTTATAGAATAACCAAGAGGCTAAAATTCTATCTTTATCATTGTTGTGATTTAAGATACAAATGGATGGACCTTGAGAAATGAGTTTAGCATCTTTGCCTTCGGCTTGAGGAATACGAGCCACGCCAACATCAAATGTCGAAGCGACTTGGTTAGCGACACCGGCAGTACTACCGATGGAGAACAAGACATTATTATCTTTGAAGAAATCAGAGCCATAACTCTTACCAATGGTACCAGGAGATCTGAGATATCCTTTTTTGGAAGCTTCTGCGAAGGTTTTCATTAAACCTTTCATATTGGCATTGTTGTAATCGAGGTGGGCTTCACCATATTCATCAACACTGGTATAACCATAGCCATATTGTTGGGCTAAAGTGATGAATAAGTTGGCATCAGAGTCATATGCGACATATGAATTCAAGCCATCTTCTTTTTTAGTAATTAAAGGTGTAGTTGGGTTATCTGCATCATATTGTTCAAGAGCAGGACATAATTCATTGAATAATTTTTCCCAAGTTAATGTTTCAAGATATGTCTTGTTCATGTTAATTCCCTTGTTAGATAAATAGGAAACTAAACCAGAGTCCAATAAACGAGTTTCGTTGTAGAACATCGCTTCAGTAGATTTGGAGAAAGGTAAGCAATATGTACCAGAAACTGGGAATTCTTGACCTTCATGTAAATAAGCAGGAACGAGGTCAGCTTTTTCTTCTGCCGTCCATCCATAGTCTGGATTATCCATATAGTCATCTAACTTGACAGCTTTATCATAGTCAATGTAATCGACGACATGGTCAGGATAGGCGATGACTAAATCACCATATTCACCAGTTTGAATATCGGAAATTGTTTGACTGTGAATAGTGTCGTAGTTGCCACTAATCCAACCATCTTCTAAAACGATAGTAACGTTTGGCTCGATTTCTTTGAAAGAATCAACATAGTCCTGTAGTTTCGGTTGATATTTTTGCGCGTAGGCTTGTGAGAATTTAATTTTCACTTCATGGTCAAAGTGTCCTACTTGGCCACCACTAGATGAACCTTGGCTTTCGCTTGTTGGTTCACTTTGTTTGCCGCTTTCTCCACCTTCTTTATTTGTGGAACAAGCGCCTAATGCTAATAATGCGGACATAGCAATTATCGGAACGATTAATTTTTTCATAAAATTTCTCCTTATTATATTAAATTGTCAAAGACAATATTAACCAATTTTAACCCTTAATACCGGCTCTTCCAACACCTCTCATAATGTATTTACGGAAGAAGATGAAGAGGAGGAATAACGGGACGGTGACACAGAAGGAAGCGGCCATTTGATAACCGTATTCAGTTAAACCTGTATCAATATCAGTAAATGCACTACCACGTAATCCGTTAGAGATTAAGCGGAAGTCTTCGTTTTTAGTAACTAAGTTTGGCCACACATAAGAATTCCATGTACCCATGAATTTCAAGATGGTAATAGAAATAAGTGTCGGTGCAGCTAATGGAACCATGACTTTCCATAAGAATGACCAGTCACTCTTACCATCGACCTTCGCAGCCAAATATAATTCGTTAGGGATTTGTTTGAAGTTTTGTCTCAATAAATAAATATGGAAGACACTGACAACAAACGGGACAATCATCGCTAAATAAGCATCCATTCTCGTTTGGTCTTTAATCCAACCAAAGGCATTGACAGTTAAATAGTTAGAAATAACCATCATTTCGCCAGGAATCATCATGGTCATTAAGAAGACCATAAATAAAGCTTCACGACCTTTGAATTCAAGACGAGCAAAAGCAAATGCCGCGAATATGGTTGTTAATAAAGTACCTAATGTGGAAAAGATTGCCACGATGATGGTATTGAACATATAACCGGTAAAGTTAAATGTTTCAAAAACATAGACATAGTTGGACCACATAACAATATTTGGGAAGAATGTTTGATTAGTGGCCATAATTTCGGAATTCTGCTTTAAAGAAGTGATAATCATCCAATAGAATGGGAACATCACGGTTAAGGCTAAAGCGAGAATAAAGATATAAGTAAAAATTGTAGTGATAATGTGAATAATTCTTTCACGTCTTTTAATCGAGGCAACGGTCTTGCCACTTTCCACGATTGATAAAGTGATATTAGGATTCACACGAACCTTTTTAAAATCGACATAAGTCATAGGTTGTTCTTTGGTCATAACTGCTTCGTCTGCCATAAAATCGACCTCCTAATAATGCACTCTCTTTTTACTGACACCAAATTGGATGAAAGTAAAAATCAAAATAATGATAAAGAGGAAAACACCAGCGGCAGCCGCACGGGATGTGAAGCCTTTTTCCACGTTATCATAGACGTAATAAACGATTGTCTCCATATCGGGAACATTGGAGTTCTTGCCCATCGTACCAGGACCATTGAAGATAGCCACGACTGATGTATATTCCTTAAATGAACCGATAAAGGAAGTGATCATTAAATATAAGATTTGTGGGGATAATAATGGAACGGTAATCTTCCACAAAGTCTTAAGCTTAGGACAGCTATCGATTTGTGCGGCCTGATAATATTGTTTATCAATACCTTGTAAACCTGATAAGAGAATTAAGATTTTGAAAGGAATGCTATTCCAAACAATATATAAGCATAATGGAATCATAGCAACCCAACGATCCGCACCATAAACCCATACTGTATTAGAATGGAAAATATAGTTAATAACACCGGATTTATCAAAGATAACCGAGAAGACTAAGCCAATAGCGACAGCGTTAGTAACATAAGGTAAGAAGAAGACTGTCTGTAGGAATTTCTGGAACCACTTAATTGAATTAAGAGCGACAGAAATAATTAACGCTAATAGGATGGATACAGGAACGGTGACAAAAGTAATAATCATCGTATTCGGTATCGCGTATTGAGTGAAATAATGTTCCACACCACCTTGCCCGGTTTTTACCCAGCCGAAGATAACACCAAAGTTCTCAAATGTAAATCCGGAGAAACGACCAGTTGCGTATTGGTAATCCTTAGCAAAAGAAATGAAGATAGTATTAATTAAAGGATATAGTAAGAAGATTGATATCAAAACGACGACTGGAGCGAGATAAACCCACGCTTTCCAGTTATTCTTACTAGCAACATCCTCAATACCAGTAACTTTGTAAGGCTTTTTGACCTTTTTATTTGAAACTAAGAGAACGACTTTGTTTTCATCGCCCACATAACCTTCCTCATATTCGGGGACGGTCTCGGGTTCGACTGTGGGGAGACGATTATCCCCACCATTCGACTTCTTACGTTTCGATAGGAAATTTAATAATTCAATACCCATAGAAGTCTCCTTTACTATTTTGTGAAGATTCTCTCCTCAGTTTCATAATCAAAGATAAAGATTTTGTGAGGTTTAACTTTGAAATTAACTTGACCAGGACTAACATGGTCATCAGCAGAAATAATCGCTTTAAATGTCGGTTTTGTACAATAAGGATTCTTAGCGACAACAGAAATGTCTCTACCCATGACTTGAATCATTTCGCATTCCGCATGTAAGACATCCTTGTCGCTTTCTTTGGCTAAGACAAAGCCTTCGGGACGAATCGCGACATGAACTTTTTTATTTTCTACACCTTTAGCGGTGCCGACTAAGTCTTTACCGACATAGATCTTTTCATCTTTAACTTCACCAGCAAAAACATTGATTGGAGGTGTTCCTAAAAATTGCGCAACGAATAAGTTAGCAGGACTGTTATAAACATCTTGTGGAGCACCCATTTGTTGCATTTCACCTAATTTCATAACGACGATCTTGTCAGAAATGGACATTGCTTCTTCTTGGTCATGTGTCACGAAGACAGAAGTAATACCGGTTTCTTGTTGAATACGTCTAATTTCTTCACGAGTTTGTAATCTTAAACGAGCGTCTAAGTTGGATAATGGTTCATCTAAGAGTAACACTCTAGGATGTTTAACAAGAGCACGAGCGATAGCGACACGTTGTTGTTGACCACCGGAAAGTTGTGATGGTTTACGTTGTAAATATTCATCAACTTGCACTAATTTAGCGGTTTCATGAACGATATCTCTTCTTTCTTCTTTAGTGAGTTTACGGTGGGCCACTGCTTGAGCGGTATCGAGTTCCACATCAGTAAGTTCGACGAGTTTGGATAATTCATCCATGACTTCCTTGGCTTTTTCGGTGGAAGTTCTATGCAATTTGAAATAAATCTTTGTATGTTCTTTATCGAAATATAATTTGAAGTCAGTGATCTTTAAACCTTGAGATTTGAAGAAAGATCTCACTTCTTTTTCGTTTTCTTTGTTGACGACATTACTAACAAAGTAAAGAGGATTTTCCATCTCCACTGCTGCTGTCATTGCATCAACACAATCATGTAAGCGAGAATGTAATAAGCCTTTAACTCTAGCCACCAAATCATAGCCACGTTTACCACGGGAAATGACCACTTCGCCAGGTTTAGCGATAGGTTTAACCGCTTCTCTAATTTTATTGATGGTTT
>JAEEHE010000034.1 GCA_016280685.1 Caryophanales bacterium | reverse complement strand
TTGCCCACTATTACGTTCCATAAGAACAAATTCCACAGATTCTTTAATTTCCACATAGATTTGATATGTCAATAAATCATTACCTCTAAATGAGGCGTTAATCTCAAGATTTAAATCACCAATTTTAGTGGGAACAAAAGTATTACCATCCATTCTTCCTTCACCACTTAAATTCTCAATATTATAGGTCAAGGAATCAGGCATAAAAATGCCACTTCCGAATTTCACATCCACATCAAAAACAAATGATGTTAATAAATCTAATTGCAAGTGATGGTTATTAACACCATTAACGCGAAGCATAGGGATTTGATCGTTTAAAGAAACGATAAAATTACATGTCGCACTAGCGTCGCCTTTATTAACGGTCACTAATGATTCGCCTTCTGATAAAGCGGTAACATAACCATTATCATCAATAGAAATAACCTCATCATTTTCATTTTGATAAGTGGTTTCATATTCTTTATCTAAATCTTCGTAGACAACAGAAATAGGGAAAGATTCACCAATTGATAAATTAACGCGAGAAGCATTTAAAACAATTTGATTCTTTCTTTCTACTTCACTAATTGTTTCTTTCTTCTTTTGACAAGAGAATAAACCGAGAGTAAGAGGTAATAATAAACAAGAAAATAATAATTTCGTTCTCATAAAACCTCCTATAGATACATATTAGGTAATTCTATAACAGACATACCATCAGACTCTCTAGTAGACATCCCTTCTAGTCTTAAAGCGAATATATCGTCTTTTAATCTCGTCGCGATTTCTACACATTCTTGATAAGTCAAATCGATAGAACCATATAAACTAAGTTTTGCGTATAGAGGGAAGAAAGCTTCCGCTTCAATGTTATATTTAAAGATGCGTTTTTGCTCTTCACTAGCACGTGAATTAGCGTTCACTTCTTGAGCTTTATCAATTTGAGCGATTAATCCATTTAAACCACCGAAAGAAATATATTCTCTTTTATCGATACGATTATAGATACTTCTTTCATTGACTAAAGTATCGTAATTATCTTCTAACATTTGTGCGTAAAAACCGCGTAAAAGTCCAAAATAATTCCACATTTCTTGATAAGCTTCACCATACATAGCCTTGAAATAGCGAGTGACTAAAGTATGTTGATCTAATGTAGAATCCCAAGATAATTTGGTATTTAAATAAACTTTTAAATTATTGAAGTTAGTTCCAGTATTACCACTTTCTTTAGTGTCTTGCCCTTGAGCAAAGAACATCTTTAATCCTTTAGAAGAAATATAGTTATACATCTTCTGATTATAGAAGGAGAACGAATCAAAGAAATATGGATATAAAGTGAAATTAGTTTGATATAACCATAGATATGTGGAATCGGTTAAGCATCCCCAAGAATCAATAGTTTCTTTAATACCCATATTGCCATTAACTCCTCCTCTATGGAGAGGATTATTAAAGAAATCGAATTGAACATCGCCTCTATCGATAATCGCTAAATAGACACCGGTATTCTTCTCTAGCACCACTTCCGGATAAGAAGGTGTATAAGTATTTTCTTTACCTTCATGTATATTGACAGGCGCATCGACAAAAGCATTATAAGCAAAATAGATAATCTGGAAATTCTCGCGATAATATTCTTTATTTTCTTCGAGTTTTTGCCAGGCATCAATTCTTCTCGCGACTTCATTAACAAAAGTAATAAGAGTAGAACTTATCGCCCCATATTTGGCTTCATATTGGCGGCAATGTTCACAGTTACATGTATTATGATTATCTTCCATAGTAAACGTCATAACATTCATTTGAGGATAATCCTTGGGAGTGAAATGAACCATGGAATTTTGAATCTTTTTAGTCACTAAATCAACAAGAGCTTCATATTCTTCGGCATTGCCGTGTGCGGTATAACATAATTGTGGATCTTTCGCGGTTGATAAATCAGAGAACCAACTGGGATGAGAACCAGAATATAAATCAAATGGGACATAGGTATTCGTATTAGTGGATAATTTACTCGGTGAAGAATAATCTCCGATAATACGATAAACAGGCATGAAATAAAAACCTCTACTCTTAGTGCTTCTCATGCGATAGCCATAATGACTTTGATCATAATTACCATTCCCAGGAATGACAAATCCATAATTTTGCGCGCGATGAGGAATGTCGGGAATATCAGTGACATTAAAATTATATAAAGTGATGTTTTTAACATTTCTATCTATTTCATAAATATCGGGTGAATATTGTTCATAACGGAAATAGATATGCATGAAATCATAAACGGCATGTAAAACACCATAATCACTTCCACCAAGGAGGAATATCGTATTATTTTTGGTGATGATACGCACCCCATCATCAGTTAGAGAATTTAAATTTTCATCTAAACCAGAAGTCTCATATAATTTAGTGTTACCTAATGAGATATAAGTATCATCTTTATTAAAGGATAAATTTCTATCGAGGACGACGGGAATATCTATTTCTGTCGCTTGTTTAAAGAAATGAACGAATTCATCTCTCGCGGTTAATACTTGTCCGACAGCGTTTTCAGGGATAACTAATTTATATTTAGTTTGCCCGTTTCTAATTAAGGCTTTACCTGTTTGGGTATAAGTAAAATCATGAACACCTTGATAATAAGTTTTTGAGGGATCGACGTGGACATCGCTATAACCGGTAGTGACGACACCGTGTTCATCGATATAAACGTGTTGATAATTATCAGTGACAGTGTTTTCTTTTTTACCTTTACAGCCAGTTAAAGAGGAGAAAGATAATAAGGTAATGCCTAATAATACAAATAATTTGTTATTCTTCATCTTCATTCTCCTTCTTAACTCACTCTCACTGTGTAATAGGTACTAGCGATATTACCACTAGAATCTTTTGCCACATAATAAATACGATAATCACCAACTTCATCTAATGTGACTGTCTTACCAGTCATTTTTGTGTAGATGAAATTAGGAGATAAAACATATGTAGAAACTTCTACATCTTTATCGTAATTATCGCTAGCTATATATCCTTGAATCTTATGTTTGCTATTTAATTTAGCTAAAACCACTGTTGAGGTGTTATAGCCGTTATTTAAAGTAATTTCCGGAGCGACGGAATCGACATTATAAATAATTCTTAAACCGGAATTACCTGAGGAATTACCCGCTTGATCTTTATAGGAATAATAAATCTCATAGACACCGGGTTTATCTAAATTAAAGGAATATAATTTATTGATATCTTGATAGCCATCTAATAATGTTCCATCGTTACTATTAATTATTTCTCCATCTTCAAAATCATCATTTTTGTAATAAGTGACAGTAAAGAAATAATTATTTTCAAAATATGGAGATAATGTATCGCTTGGATATAAGAACTCTAAATCGATTTGTTCTCCTAAATAATGTGTGCCTTCGATATTAGGAACATTAATAACGGGTGAAACTGCATCACCAGGGACATTATTAATAGTTTGTCCGTTAATATTTCTAATATCTATATTAGCCGCACCATTAAGTTCGTGGAAGACAAAGGATAAATAGAATCTATCGGATTTAAAAGGATTAACTAATAAATCACTATTATCAAATGAATCAGAGATAATTTGTCTTAATGGATCATATGTTAATGTATAGGAAATAGGATTAACACTATATTCCACCACTCCGTTATAAGAAACCTTAACTGTATTATCAACATCGCTTCTAGCAAATGTAAAAACGTATTGATTATTCTCATCTTCAAAATCAGTTAAAACAATATCTAAAATCGCTCCATTAAATTTGCTACTAGATAAATCTAATGTTAAATGGAAATTAGAGAAATTAAGGGGATTAATAAATGTCGATTTCGCTGTACCACTAGTCGCGGTATTAAGACGGACATAAGAGGAATTAGATTCGCTAACGATATTCTCGTTATCAAAATATGCTTCTTTATTTAATCTTCCATTAAAGCCAACATCTTTAACAGGGATGATATCAGAAGTATAAATAACTCTATTATCATAACGATATTCAAATTGCACTGTCTCTAGAGCGTTAGTAGAGACATTCTTAATATCTACTTTTCTATTAAAGCCTTTATCATCTTCGTTGATATAAACGTCAGGATTATAATAAGAAAGTTCTTTTTTATCCGCTTTAATCGCAGAAGCATAATCTAAAGTATAAGAAGCATTTTTAATAATATATTTTGGTAAGGATAAATCATCTAAATAAATATTATCTGATGGTTTTGCCACCATATTATAACTATATGTATAGGTAGAAATACCATCACTATAATCATAAATGATTTCGTAATTACCAGGTTTTTTCACAAATAATGACCAACTATTAGTGTTGATATCGATGACATTCTCGTCTTCATAAACAGCGCGGCAGTTGATAGAAGGAGTATTGTTATAAACGGTAATTGTAGGAGTTGGTAAAGTTATTTTTTGACCAGCATCAACTTCGTTTATTTCCTCGACATAAAAGTCTATTGATTTATTAGAAGAAGTGACAATAGCATTGAGATTAACTAATCTCGTACCGACATTACCAAAGGAATCTCTAGCGGTATAAACAACTGTGTATCTACCGGATTGATTAGGGGTAAAGGAATTATCGATAACACTGACTTGGTGTTCTTGAGAAGAACCATATTCATAATAAACAGCAGTTGAAGAATCACCATGGTAGTTATAATCGATAACTGTGGGATTAAATAAATGGAATTTTTCATTAACCGCGATATTAAAATCATTATTATCGTTATCTAAAGTGATAACAGGTGCGGTCTCATCTTTAACGTTTTCAATATTTAAATTATCAACTCCGTAAATCTTTTCAATATCGTAAGAAGCTTTATCAGAAAAATATTCGCTTCCATAGACAGATATAATTACTTCACCTGTAGTAAATCCTGGGAAGGCATTACTACCATGAAGGACAGCTTCATCTAAATCATTAATCCAGAAAGTGCTGATATGTTTAATATAGACTTTCATGGTTTCATAATCGTAATAAATCGAGAAGCCATAATCATCCGCGTTATTTAAATCCGCGGTTGTAGATAGATCAAATGTCGTACCAACTGCAGAAGTAAAAGATTCGCCGTTATCTCTATAGCGTCTTTCTTTTAATGTGCCAGTAGCAGTATTTAAAGTGGCACCGAAACTATTAGAACTTAAACCGATATATTCACGGTACGAAACACCGTTAATATTGACTAATCTATTGCCTGTGCCTTTAGCGTTAGCGGGTTCGATACCCACTTTATCTTGATTGGAAGCACCGATAACAGTGTAGAATTGTTGTCTATTATTGCTGGTGTTTGCCGTGCGGTAATAAATAAATGTTTCAAAATAAATAGAGGGATCATAAGCGTCTGTCACTCTTATCGTGGAACAATTCGCGTCGATTGGTAATGGTCTTGGTTTATCAGGATCGTTATATTCATAAATTGTTCCTGGGGCCATATCTTTACCTTTATTGTTTGGATTCGCTCTTAAACTATGTGAATAAGGATGATAAACCACGATTGGTTCATCTAAAGAACTGCCATTAATATTGACCACTTGATTAAAAGTGAAGACATCGTTTTCTACTAATGTGACACTGATACCAGGTGTAGGATTGTAATTAGTCGGGATAGCGTCAACATATTTTGCATAAGAACCCTCTTTATTAAATTGATAAGCGCCATTATAAACGCGGAAATTATAATAGGCAAAAAGTGTTAAGGAAGCGCTCTTATGAACGAATCCACATTCATATAAACCCGCTACATCTAAGACATAACGGTCTTTTTTATAAGTCTTACCATCAGGATATTTCAAATAATAATCGTTATAAGAATAGAGATTATCTTTATAAGAAATTTTTCCTTTAGGAGTGGTAAAATCGGAATTGATTTTATAAGTTTCTGGAAGATCTTTATCCGCGACAAAATTTCCTTCGCTAGCTTCTACTTCGGTAAAGGTGTTATTTTGCTGAGAAATATAGGAAAATACACCACCTGTTACAGCAGTTAAACAAAGTAAGGAAATAATTAAAAATCTTTTTTTCATAAATTATTAATTAATTTTTGTAATAAACATTTTCCCAAGTATCTTTAGAGATAAAGGAACCTTTAACAACGCTTTCTGGACTATTCTTTTGGTCTTTATCAGTGAAAGCGCTGATATAGTCGTTATAAGTAGTTCTACCAATTGTGGTTTGCCAAATAGGTGCTCTAATACCGAATTGGAAATCACCTTGGTGTCTACGGAATGTATTTGATTTAGCGGTGGTATAAACAACACCGTTATTTTCTTTAAGTGCTAAAACTTGTTTTTGGAAACCACTTAAGGAAAGAGTTACTTCACTAGAATTAAAATCATATTCAATCGCCGCTTTACCAACACCGGTAGTCTTGGTGAAGTTTTTAAGTTGTTGTTCACTATATAAGAATTTCACGAAATCTAAAACAGCTTTTCTATATCCTTCACTACCTCTATCCATCGCGTTTTTATTAACAACACAATAGGAATAACCAGTATCTAGTAAAGGAGTTTTATAGCCTTCACCTGTGGTGTCTACATTAACAGAACCTGTTAATAATGATGGCAAACTCATCCAACCGATATTTCTATCTTCACGGTTTTTCTTCTTATAAGCTTCAAAATATCCTTCTGCGTTAGCTTCGTTAAACCAATAATTACCTTCGATTAACATCGCACTGGTGTATTTATCAACTCTATCGATAAAACCACGTTGTGTTTGTTTATTATCAACACCACTATTGATGGATTTGTCAGTGAAGAAATTACAATCGATAAAGATTTTCATCAAACCAGCTAAATAATATCTTTCATATGTTTCTCTCATTAAATAGCCTGTTGCTTCGTTAACGGTTTTAGAAGTAAATCTAGGAGCGGGGATACCACTACCGGTACAGAATAATTCATTAGTGCCATCCATGATGATGTTACCATTACTATCGATATCTAAAATGTTCGCGGTTCCATCAAAATCGTAGAAATTTTGAATACCTTCTCTACCTAATAGAGAGGTGAGAAAACCTTGTAATAAATAAGCACTATAGTCTCTATGGTTACCAACACAAGCTAGAGGGGCTAAACCATTAGCTTTTAAACGAGAACAAAGGATGAGGAATTCTTGTACTGAAGATGGTAAACCATCATCTTCTGTACCATATAATCCATCATTGCCACAGCTCTTTTTCGCATTAGCGGAACCAATAAAATTAGCAGCACCAAAATTATAATTTTTGCCACCTTCTGTTATAGCGGCTTCATAATTAAATACATCGGTTTCATCGGGTGCAGCAAAATAGCATAATAATCTATCAAAAGCGCTGATATCATATGTTAAACCGGGATACCATTCATAATGTGGCAAAGCGTAATAATTACCATCTTCACCTTTTAAAACAGAACGATAATCTTCATCGATCTTTTCTTCGATGGTTTTGGTTTCACTTTCATCCGCTTTTTGCTTTAATAAATCGCTGATATCATAGACGAGTTCTTTGCTCGCTAAAGTATATGGAGCGTCACCTTTTTCAGTGAAATAAATCGCGTTACTAGATGTCTTCATCGTTGATAAAGCACCTTGAGAGTCAGTGTTACCAGTCCAAGCGATTTTGACACCGGTTTTACCATCTTCATAGGAATCTGCGGAATGTAATTCTTCAAATTCTTTAATCGCATTAGTTAACCAAACATTACCAACACCACCGTTAAAGCTATAAACGCTGATATTTGTTTTGGTTTTGTCAACACCGCCACCAGAGAGACAGCCAGTTAAAGACATGGCTAATACCGCAAAAGGAATAATTGTTTTAATAATTTTCTTCATAATATTTACCTCTTTTTAAATATTTATTTATAAGTTAACAACAATGTTATCTATATATAATGTTCCAACAGTAAAGCATTCACGGAATAATCTATAAGCATTAATGTTGTTAAAATCAGCTTTAGTAAATGTTACAGTGGTCCATTGACCTTGAGTTATAATTCCCATTTTTTCATTGGTAAATGTTATATCATCAGTGTAGAAATCAATGGAGACTGTACTGGTATCAGACATTAATTTCACAAGACGAGGATTAAATCTCACCGTACCATTTTCTTTATTAAAGACCATCTTTAAGCTATAACCACCATCACTGGCCTTTTCGTTAGTAATGCCGCCTTCTCTAACAAAGCCCCATTCAGCAATGAGTAGATAATCTAAAGCAGCATCTCTTAAAGCATTGGATTCCGCGACAGTAGTAATGACACGATTACAAACATTGAAATATCCCCCGTTAGCGTCATTAGGATCGGCGAAAAATTCAGCAAACACATCTCCTTCAAACGATTCTCTTAAACCAGAAGTAGCGATTCTAATATTATCGATATAAATTGTTCCTTCTGTTGAACCTTTAGCCATCAAGAATCTACCATCGGATGTGATTCTATTTTTATCAAAGTGGAAAGTATACCAAATTCCCTTTTGTACTGATTCGTTGACTTTACTAACAAAATGTTTGTCATTGCCATCTACGATAGCACCAGTATCTCCACCTTCCCACCATCCATTGAAATTAGTGGTGACATATAAATCAAAGATAATGCCTTCATCTGGTAATTGATCGCGAGCAAAATCACCACGCAAATAGAAATTAACTTGGCCATTTGCTTTATCTACACCTATTGATCTTTGACCTTCAGTTTGGATATCGTAATTAGCTTGCACTTTATTAGGTCCAAATGAACCAGTTGCTAAGAATTGAGCCGCACCACTAGTAGCGTTTCTCAAATAGAATGTATTAGCGTCAGGATTATCCATCTTACCATTTTCTAATCCGTAATAACTCTTATCAAAATAGTCATAACGAGAGGCTTGGAAATTATCTAAATATAAAGTATGAGGACCATTCGCACCACCATATTTAATGGACCAATCGTCATCGCCCATTTGCGAATAAACACCTCTAGTTAAATAGAATTGTTTATAGTTATTAGAAATACCATGCCCAGTACTATTAACTTCGTAGCAGGAAATAATATTTTCATTATTACCAACATATTGTTTATCAACTGTGATATGTCTAAAGTTATTAGTCTCTAATGTTCCTTTCGCATAGAACGATAAGGCTTTAATATTAGTGTCGCTAAAAATCTTATCTAAATAATCTTTATCAATATTTAAGAAACCTTCTCTATCAGTGACACAGGCTAATGCCTTAGAGCCATTTAAACCTTCGCCATCGATAACTTCGATAGATGTAAAATTATTGTTATTGCTAATAATTCTATTATTACCATCTTCAAAATCAACCGCTCGATAGGTGGGGAAATTAAATTCTTTAGTTAATGTAACGTTAGAGGCAATGGTCCATTTCTCACCAGAAACAGCCACTTCGTTGCCTTCATAGAACCAACCATTAATTCCACCTGGGGATAATAATTGATAAGGAGAATCATAAGTTACAGAAGTTGTTTCAGTAGTTCCTTCATAACTAACTGTATATTGATTAGCGATAACAATTGCTTCCACGATTTGTGGATTACCAATTTCATTTAATTCTAAAGTGACATTCTCGGGCCAAGAAACTGTGTAACCAGTCTTTTCTGGTGTAGCGGGTTTTTCAATATCTGCCCAAGTTTCATCCGCGTTATAACCAACTGGCTCACCAACAGGTTGACCTTCAAAAGTAAATTGAACGTAATATTGATGGATAATATATTGCGCTACTACTTCAATATCTTGATCCGCTCTTAAATTATATTCAGGCCAAAAACCATCAAAGCCTTCTTTATAAGGAACTTCTGGTTCATTAATAGAAACTGTTTCAATAGTAAATGTTTGTGTTTCACCAACTTGTTTGGTTTTTGCTTCATCTTCAAAGAATTTAATCGTATGAACATTAGCTTCTCTATTACAATAAATAGTCATATTCTCGGCTTTAATTTCATAAGGTTGCCAAGCATAGGTATAACCAAATTCATGAGGAAGTTCTGGGATATTAGGAATAACATCATCTTCAATAGTAAATGTCGATGTTCCTAAAATATCATCGTTATAAGAATTAATAAATGTAGCGGTATAACTAATTAACGTATAAATCGGTTCAATAGTTAAATCGGAAGTCATTTCTAAAACGTTATATTCTTCCCATTCCGCTTCATATCCCTCTTTAGGATTGATATCAGGTTCTACTTCCCAGGCATCTTGTTGGGTAGTTACACCAGGGGTAACAGTTAATTTAACATCTTGGATATCACCAGGTTCTGTCTGATGAAATGTTAAAGTATATGTTTTAGTTGCGGCTTTCGTGCCACAAGCAGACAACACCAAAAAACCCGAAAGAAGAAACATCGCTGATAAATAATTCTTTTTCATAAAATATCCTCCGTGGGATGTCGTAGGAATTATCTTATCTTAAAGATAATAAATACATTTTTATATTATTTTTAGCATTAACCATTGTCAATTTTTCGCAACTTATTTAATTATATTAATATAATTAAGATTAAAATTGATGTATTTGATTATATATTTTTTAAGCATGTTTTAATATTTAGATAAGAAATGTGCTGTATTTAAAAGGCCATGGATTGGTCCATGACCTTAATGGCATTTATTTTAGATGATGTATTGAATTCTATATATTGAAAGAACCAAAAAGACTAAGGATTTTGAGGTCCTTAGCCTTTTAATATTTTAGAATCTAATATTCACTTAAATATTAAGCAGGAATATATCTTATGTTATCTACGTAGAGTGTGCCAGCGCCAAAGGAATTCTCAGTGAATCTACCGGAATCGCTATAAGCGCCATTCTTAATAAAGTCATTGAGAGTTAAAGTAATTGTTGTCCATTGACCTTTTGTTACTGTAATAGTTCTTCCACCTAATGTAACGATTTTATTATTGCTAATATCATCAGTGTAAAGATCTAATGATAGAGAACCACCATCTTTATAAAGAATAGCTTCATAAGATGGGGAAACTCTTATTGGAGTGTTTCCTGTTAAGTTTAATTTTAAGGAATAGTCTCCATCTGAAGACATTTCATCCGTAATTTCAGCTGATGAGCATCTATTCCATTCGGATTCGACTAAATAGTTCTTTTTTGAATCAATTGTAGCCATATAACTAGTATCAGTGCCAATCTTATAGTTAACAGCACCGCAGAATCCATTACTAGAAGTGTAATTTGGGAATGAGAATGAATAGGCATGCTCAAATGATTCTAAAGCACCAGTCGCTAATCTAATATTATCAACATTAAATGTGCCTGTAGCGCCACCACTCATAAACATAAATGTACCATTTGTCATTTGTGCTTTTGAAACGTGCAATGTGATCCATTGACCAGCATTAATTGTGTGTCCCTGATCTTTTACAGGATTATTTATTCTATAGAAGTCATAATAAAGTGGTTGTGAAGGATTTTGTCCATCGCCTATTGTACCAGTACCATAGTAAACTGAATCATCACTATGGAATCTTGTCCATGTAGCATTCACAGCATTATAAGCATAGAAATCAAAGAAAATACCAGCATCAGGGAGTTTATCAGGATTAAAGTTTTGACTAGCTGCTCTACCTAAAACAAAATTAACATTACCGCTTGCGGTTTTTGCTACTGAAACAGAAGCAATACCTTCCGAACGATTAACATAGTCACGTGTTACATCACTAACAATACCAGTAGAAGGAGTTGTAACTTGGAAGTCTGCTTGTTGATTTTTTGCATCTCTTAAATACCATTCTTTTCCTGCGGCATTTGCGTATAAACCACCACTATCAAGTGTAATACCGGGACGATTTGTTACATTATCAAAATATGATGCTCTAAATTCATCTAAATAAACTGTAGCGCAAGCACCAGCTTGTAAGAACATAAAATCGTTAGCGGTAACCATTTTGTTATACATATCTCTAGTAATGTAGAAAGTTTTATAACTTGTTGATAAACCACCATTTTGCGTTGTTGCGTTAGTATTATCGTATGCAACAGTACCTGGTCTTGACCGGAATGTGCTTGTTGCAGTTTCACCTCTTGCAGCAAAAGAAATAGTTGCTATGTCTTCCTTGGTAAAAATGGATTCCAAGAATGCTTTAGCGATTGAAAGATTAACAGATCCATTGCCATCAATACAGCTGAGCTTAAGAGCTTTTGAACCATCAATGCCTTCACCATCAGCGATAGATAAAGAGGTTGTAGAGGCGTGTGGAATAAAGTAATCATAATTTCCATCTTCAAAATCGATAACTTTTGGATATTTGTTTATTAATCTATCGTCAGTCGATTCCAATGAATTAATAAATTCTTGCGTGGGCGCGCCTTTTTCATCAATTGTTACGTCGCCTGTAGGTGCACTAAATTGATGTTCGTGTGAATTACAGCTAACCCAATATTCTTTAATACCTTTATTGTATGCGGTGGCTTTAACACCATCATAATGAGACCAAACTTCAGCATTACTTGCAAACGAACGTAAAGCCTTTGGGCCCAATATTGTAGCGGCCACTGTGCCAGATATCGCGGCAACGGCGACAAAAGAAGATATTACAAAAATTTTTTTCTTGTTTTTCATACAAAAATCTCCTTGTGTAATGTTAATTGAATACTAACATTGAAAAATCAAGAATTAATTAAAATTGCCGCGTCTATAGCATAATTTAATATTTTTAAAGTGAAGTATGCTATTTTATTGCGTAAATTAGTCGTGATTTAATCCCCTCAAATAATAATCGGGGTAATTATCTTTGTTGATATAAGCATCGAATTTCGATGTTACATATAAAGTAATAATTAATAAGAAAATAGGATATAAGAAAACTATCGCCATAACGATGATGGCATATTTAACCCAAATCAAATCCATAGGGATAAATATTGTTCCCACTAGAAGGAGCATGACCACCATCGAAAGTAAAGACCATCCGATAGTCTTCACATAGAAGAATAATCCATTTCTTAATAACGCCCCAAAACTAGAACTATAAGTATTGTTCAAAAATAATATCCAAAAGAAAATTGGAAGGAATATTAAAGCGAACATCAGTAGGCCAAACGCTGATACTAAAGTTTCCGGAAACAACGAATAAATAAAATATGCTAAAGCGTATAAACCACCAAAAATCAGAGCAAAAATGATGTTTTTTCCCGCATTTTGCTTAATTCCTTCCGCAAAATCATCGCGGAAATAGATACCTTCTCCCCAGATTAAATTTCGTAAAACTCTAATCACTCCCGAGAACCCCAAGACTGCGATTAATGAGAATAAAATCATTCCCAAATTAAATAACCAGTGGAACAACATCTTGGTCTGTTCTACATCTTCCGTGGAATTATCAATTAGAGACATGAAATAGAAATCTCCAAACACGGAGAACGCTAACAAGGGAGCGAAGAATAATAAAAGCATCAGGCCACATTTTAAAATGACCAAATAGTTCATCTTAAAGACATCGATAAATTGTTCCCTTCTCTTTCTCGGGAGCATCGACTTACTATAATCTACTCGACTAACTTTCTTACTCATGTGGTAAGTCTACCTTTAATTGTCTTACGACTTCATTCTCACTCAATAAGAATTCATCAGGCGTATATGTTCCGATAATTTTACCTTTATCCATGACATAGACATAATCAGCGAGAGATAATGCATCAGTGATATTATGAGAAACATAAATACATGTCGTATTATATCTTTTCACCAAATCTCTAATTAAAGTTCTAATCTCTTCCGAGGTCTCTTTATCTAAATTAGATAACGGTTCATCCATTAAAATAATATCCGGTCTTTTGACAAACGCTCTTGCGATTGCTACTCTTTGCTGTTGACCAATGGATAGATATTTTGGTTTTCTCGTAAATAAGAAAGATATACCGATGGCATCACTTATTTCTCTCACTCTTTGATCAATTTCTTCTCTCGGAAGTTTTAATAACTTCAAAGGATAAGCGATATTGTCATAAACGGTGAGATGAGGATATAAAACTATCTGCTGATCGACATAGGAGAGGTTTCTCTTTTGCACGGCGATATTAAGAATGTTTTCTTCATTTAAGAATAATTCCCCATCAAATAATATTTTGCCGCTTATCGCGTTCAAAATAGAGGATTTACCGCATCCAGAAAACCCTATTAAGACATTGATTTTTTCATTATGAAAAGAAAAGGAAACTTCATCCACTGCGGTGACGATTTCCTTTTTCTGTCTGTAATATATTGAGAAGTCTTTGAATGTTAAGGTGCTCATTAAGATTAATATACAGTAATAATAAATCCTTTACTAACCTCTTCTTCTAAATAAGAAGCTGTCGCCACACATTTAGTAGTTCCCGCACTTAAAGCTGTCACGACATTATTTGAAATAGAAACAACTTGGGGATTACCGATTGTGTAACTGATTAAAGCATCATTAATAATTTCATTACCTAGCTTCACACTAATCGGAAGATTAAATGTATCATTAACCGCTAAAGTGAAACTATCTTTATCTAAAACGATTTGTAAAGAATCATGAGAATCATATGGTTTAACTTCCACATAGATATTAATCGTATCTTTACCGCCTCTCACGGTGATGAAAGTATTGCCGGCATGAACCGCGGTAATTAATCCATCATCAGAAACGGTTGCAACATTTTCATCAACACTGGAATAGAAGACAATCGTACCTGGTTTTAAGATTGTTGTTTCTAATTGATAGGTATCATCTTCCATTAAAGTGACTTCAGAAATATCAATTCTAATCGCATGTTCACTAGGAGTCACACTACTAGTGTTTCCTTTTTTATTGTTACAAGCCCCTAATAAGAAAGGTAATAAGAATAATGATAATAATATTTTCTTCATAATCTTTCCTCCTAGGCGAATAAAGCATCGATATCTATTGTCGTGCCACCTTCCACACTTTTCATAATGCCGAAGAAACCGGAATAATATTGGAAAATCTCTTTCATTTCCGCTTTTTCTTGGTCGCTGACATCCGCTTTACAAAGTGTCATTGTTAAATAGATAACACTGAGGTATTCTCTCATAATTCTACCCTTAAGAATGAAGTAGAAATCGTTATCTTCATTTTGATAATGACTGATCTTCTCCACTGCGGTTTTAAATAATTTTACATAATAACGTAAGACGGAATATGGATAGATGTTCTTATTACAAATATTAGTGTAGATAGTACCACCATCGCCTTGAGAAGCATGATAGGCCGCTAATCTATCTCTCACCATTTGAAAATATTCATAAATCTCTGGTGCGGCATCGTAGAAATAATGATCGATAAAATCTTTAGCGAGTTCTTCATAATCTAAATCGATGTTCCACATTAAAGCGCTTTCCACATATTCACGCATCTCGTTGAAACATCCTGTAATCGAATCGGTTGCCCCTTGAGTATACATGTAGACGGCCCCGATATCTTTACAGTATTTATACATGGACTTAACCGTACCAAAATTTGCAAAATTAGCGAAGTAATAACGGAAATTTACATCGTAGAAATAGATGATTAAATTACCCGCTGCCACTTGACTCCATTGCTGCAATTCTAGATATGTATCGGAATTGAAATTGTTATTATCTAATGGGAAAGCAAAATTGCAAGTAATCGGTGCGTAGAAGATAAATAATTTAGAATGTGGTTTCACATAATCGTTAGCGGCCACCCATTTACCATCTCTTTGCACACAGGGAGCGTTCTTTGTCGCATAGTAAGCATAAACGACATAGCGAACTTGACGACCAGGTTGATTTTCCTCTAACCACGCTTCCGTCTTTGCGATGACTTTATTCATGAAAGCGATTTGTAAACCAGCATAGTTGACCGCTTGTTCTTCCATAGCTTTTACACATTTTTCACAACGGCAGAAAGCGACTTTGTTATCTTCTTGACCAAACATGAAATATGTGGCATCTGGATATTGTTGAAAATATTGAGTAAAACGATAAGCGACATATTCCACTAGTGATTCGCCAGCACTCCAACAAAGTTGGTTATTTGTGGTATCCGCCACAACAGCGCTCTTATTAGTGAACCATTCGGGATGCGCTTCATATAATGGGCGACCATCAAAATATAAATCTTGTGGTTTCACGAAAGCGGAAATTTGACTATGTCCGTAAATACCGCTCGCCCATTCGGTGCCTTTATATTGATTGAGAATGCGTAAATTATCACAAATATCTTGGTTATTAATCGTATGAAGATTACCAATCGCTCTTCCATCAAAAGAAGGATGGATGAAGAAATTATCATATTTTCTTAAATTGATAGTCGTTTCTTTTTTGTAATAAATCTCGTCGCTAGCATAATAGGTGTAATCGACTAATTCATGTAATAAATCCCAGACACCAAATGCGATTGCTTCTCCTCTTTCTTGAGGATTGGAATAAATATAGATATTGTCATTCTTTGTGGAGATGAAATAAGAAGAGATCTTATTATCGAGTTCCGACATCGAAATATCAGCGAAAGCTTCATTAAATTGTGCGGTATTTCCTAAAGAAATATAATGGTCACCTCTAACGACTTCGCGTTCTGAGACGATACTTAATCTCGCACCGGTAGATTTATAGAGATATTCGGATAAAGTAGTCGCTGCAAGTTGCTCTTTACTCTTCGGGTTCTTGGGAAGAACAATACTATAAGTAGAACGTGAATTTTCCACGATATATTTATCTTGAATAATTTCCGCTTCTTGAGATGAAGATGTGGGAGTGTTATTTTGCTTACAACCCACGATAAAGGTAGTGATAAGAACTAAACTTAATAACTTACTTAATTTATATTTCATAATCTCCATCCTCCTATTTCACAGTAAAGTGATATTCTTGCGTCAGCACATTGAAGGCGTCATCGAATATCATATAGCGAAGTGTATATCTTCCATATTGTTCCACTCTAAAGGTGCGATCATTAACTTTGAAGGAAGGATTATAAATTTGACTATCTAACGATAAGTAAGATGTAACTTTACCGCTCTCATCCTTAAGTAATAATCTCTCTTCGTTGTTAGGCAATAACAATAAGACATAGACTGTATAAATACCTAAGTTATCACTCGCAGTGTAGTCAGGAATCTTCACTCCGGCGTTAAGTTTATAGGTTTCTTTTAAATTATTGTTCACATTTAACACTGGTGGAACATCATCAAAGACAACAATCTTACGAGGATAATTCACGGAGTTGCCATAATCATCACTCACTTGATAGGTCAAAATATAGCTGCCATATTGATTGAGTTTAAAGGTAATTGGATATCTTCCATCTTGATTCTTAAGAATGAAGGTTCCATCTGGCGCTTTGACATTCACCGACACACTAGCGTTACCTAGGACATCGAATACATCAACGGTAGGTACAATCGCATCAGCGTTAATGCTCTGTTCAATAATAAATTTATCTTTGAAAATCACAACTGGTGCGGATGTATCCATATATAAATCGAAATGACCGAAGTTTTGATTAGCGATAGTGACAATCTCTAATGTTGATAAAGAGGTGACACCATTCATAGAGATATCAAGATAAATACCATCAGAGAAACCGGTGAATAAAGAACCATCATCGAATTTTCTCACCGAGAATAAATCTGTGTAATTGCCATCAATTAAGACACCGGTGCTATTATTAAAGCTCAAGGTAACTGTTTGTTTGGATTCGAAAATATCGCATTCCATTTCCTTTTCATAAGCGCTATTTAATTGAGAAACAAAGACTTTTTCCTCGGCAAAACGGACATTAAATGTTAGAGATTTATTAGGATTATAAACTTCGGAGAACTTAATTGATAAAGATTGATAATTCGCATAATCTAGGTCTCTATTCATACTGATTAACGGATTATCATAAGGTAATATTCCCGCGAATAATAATGAACTATCATGAGAAGTCTTTAAGGTGACATTCTCTTGATTTTCTACTACATCATCAAAGTTGCCATAGAAATATGGAACTTGTTGTTCTCCACCATGACCATCAATGACGGGGATAGAAACATCATGCGTATTACTTCCGGTCGCACCGGTAATCGTATAGGTGATATGGCATTCATTAGAAGCGGTAAATGTATTATCGGTTAATGCTGTTCCATTAACGGAAATCGTGCTATTAAGGTAAACAGTTTTACCATCCACCGTTTCCGCACCTTGATAATTAGATAAGGTATAAACATTACCTTTGACAAGAACTCTAGGTAAATAATTCTCACCGATAAATATTGGTGAAGTTAATTCTTCCGCATTAATAGTCATCTTTGTAGTGGCTAAATTACCGATATAATCGGTGGCATTAAAGAAGAGACGATACTGACCTGGTTCAGTAGGAACAAATGTATCACCTTCTAAAGCGATTTCTTGATCATTTTGATCCACTAAACGTCTGACGATAGTAGGATTACCACTACCACCATTAACTGAGACATCAGAAATGCTAGGAAGATGGAAGGTAGAGAATGTCGGTTGACTCATAGATGTGGAAGGCAAGCTAATAGTCATTGATTGACTATCATTAATCGCGACTACCTTTACAGTTTTTTGCGAACGATTATTAGAATAATCTCTCGCTAGATAAGTAATCGTGTATGTACCTTCTTTTTGAGGAACAAAAGTGTTATTTATGATACTGATATCTCTTGTTTTATGAGCTTCTTCATCATTAAAAGTGACATTCACTTGATATGTTAATTCGTGATCATAATTATCGTTAACAATCGCAGGGAAAATATTATAAGGTCTACCGACTGTCGCCTTAGGAATATTGGTCGCTACTTGTCCTTGATAATCAATATTGATTGTGGGTCCGATTTTATCATCAAATTTTAAAGCTGATAAATCGATATTGCCCGCTTTTAAAATCATCATTTTTCCACTATCAGCAATCATTGCTTTGCTTAAAATAGATAATCTCGCACGACCATTTTTAAAGCCGTTCCATAAAGTGCCACCATAGACTTTAGGATCATCTAAGTCAGTGATGATACTTCTAATGTTCCATCCGTGAATGTTCTCGACATATAAAGCTCTTTGTTCATAGTCGAAAAATAATTTCGCGGTATTCGCGGGAGAAGTAACTGGTAAGGCCCTAAAAGAGGAATGGACATTCGTACCAAAAGTGGCGATATGAAGTAAATATGAACCGCCCCACTTTTCATAGCCGGTTTTAAATTGGGTATTCGCTCCCGCTAAGATATAACAGCCTTCACCTTCATCATTAAGTAATGTCGAATCTGTGACACTGATATCAATATAGTTATCACTATCATCCACATCGCTTAAACGAACGATGAAGGATTCGATATCCGCTTCCTTCTGAGTGACGGGATCAACGATGAATTCTAAGAATGGTTTGCTAGAATCGAATGAAGAGAAATCGATAATTTGATCATATGTAAAACTAGCATTTCTCTTTAAATTTAACACCGCACCTTGGAGTTCAACGCCAAAAGCGTTATGGGAATATTCACCAGCAATCGCTAAATTGTTAGGATCATTAGAAGTAAAGAAAGAACCGGAATCACGGTTGCACATATATGTGACGACTTCTCTTTCTTCTTCTACACCAAAGAAAGCGCTATAGATGACTTGATAGGCACCAGGCATAGAAATAGTAAAAGCTCTACCACTCTTACTGCTTCCATCTGGATAGATAATTTGTCCTTTACTGACTTTGCTCTCACCATTGTGGATTAAAGTTCTCGGTTCCACAGTAATGGAATCGCCAATTTGCACTTCTACTTGTTCACTCGCGGCAATCACTCTAGCGGCTTCTTTGTTATGAGAAACACCAGTTATGGTTAAACCTAATGCTAAGAATAAAGCAGGGAATAATAATTTATTATTCATTATCCTTTAATACCTCCTGTAGCGACGTTAAGACGTAAATATCTATTTAATAAAGCGAAGACTAGAACGATTGGTAATGTCAAACCGATAAAGCCCGCTAATTTGACCGGGTCATAGTTCACCGCTCTTTCACCCGTCTCAGCGAAGGTGAATAAACCATCAGCTAATGTCGGATATGAGGGTAAATAAATACGAGGAATTTGATAATCGTTCCAATAGGTGATAAATGATAGCAAGAATATCGTGGTCATCGTCGGAACTGCTTGTGGGAAAACCACTGTCGTCATGATTCTAAAATTAGAAGCGCCATCGACTTTCGCTGCTTCGGAATAAGTCATCGGTATCATCTGGAATTGGGCATAGAATATCAAGAAGTTAATCGATAGGAAGTTCATCCTCAAGACAAACATACCAAAAAATGTATCGAATAACCCGATAGCTTTAAGCATCCTAATTTCCGAAGGCATCGCACCGACAATCGGTAATGACATCGTGATAATGACAAAAGCGTAGATGACCTTAGAGAATCTAAATTTAAATCTCGCTGCACAATAAGCGACTAAACATGGTGTTAAAGTAAAGAAGAAGGCGCATCCTAAAGTATAGATAACGGAGTGACCAATCATCTCAAAGAAGTTATAACGAACACCGGTTGAGCTGGCAGTTATCTTAAATTTGGTAAAAGCGATGACAAAGTTATCAAATGTTAATTTTGTGGGGAACGCCTTACCGAATGTGTAGAACATACGATAAGCATCTTTATCGTTAAATGCGGAATACATCGCCCAGATAATAGGGATTAATAAAGAGATGAAATAAATCACTAAAACAACGAAGATAGTAATTGTTAAAGCGGTCTTTTTTTCTTTAATATGTGGGGAAATTAACGGGTTTTTCTTCATATTACCTATCCCCCCATCTACTTAAAACTTTTCTCACAATAAACGTTAATGGGACGGCCACGCATGTTGAAACTAAGCCTAAGAAGGAAGCATAGCAATATTTGGACATACCACTACCGGATGATGACACTAAATAGTAGAGATAATAACCGATAGTTTTATCGTTACCGATTAAGTCATCACCATAGAAGGAATATAAATTATTCTGATTAGTAAATATTGTCGCCACACCGACAATGACGAATGTGGTAATTGTCGGAATGATATAAGGGACGACTAAAGAAATAAATTCTCTAAATGGTGTAACACCATCAATCTTGCCAGCCTCTAACATCTCTTGAGGGATTTGATCCATCGCTCCTGAATAGACGAGAACTTGGCTACCGAAACTTACCCATACGGTAAAGGCGGTAATAATCCAGAAATAGGAATTAGAGTCAGTTAATAACCCAGGCTTAATAACGCCATCTTTCGCCGTAAAAGCGGGAACGGCCGCGTTCATAAATTTCTGGAAGATTAACACTAATAATAATCCCGGAATAATAGAGGGTAGGAATAAGATAAATTTAAAGAATTTAGATAATGTTCTCTTTTTATAAATATAATAAGAGAAGAATAAGGCTAAGACCGTTCCCGCAAATTGAGTGAAGAACCAGACGATAAAGGAATCTCTAATCATCAGCCAGAAATTCGGATTCTTTAATTCGTCAGTAAAACTCAAGAAGTTGACGGAAGGATCCCAACTAAAAGTATTGTATTTTGTACTATAGGTTTGGAACGACATCAAAATACTTTGGAAATTAACACCAAAGTAGAAGATGAGGATTTGGGCGATAGGAATCGCTAAAACGATACAATAGAAAAGAATATCGCCTTTATTTCTAGCGAAACTATTCGAAGAATTAACGTTACGATATTTCTTTTCCTTAACCATTATCTATTAACCATTCTTAACCATTCGGCTTCACCGATAAGAGTCGCGTGATCGTTGAAATAAGCTTCCGCAGTAAGATTTTTGTCATCGATAAATTTAATAATTGGACTATCGGTGTAATTTTTGGTACCCCATGGCCAAGTCTTGGTGGAGAATGTCGCGGAATTATCGATGAAGAAATCTAAACCCGAACATGGATAGACGACCTTCGCGTGACCACATTGTCTAATGTTGATTAAATCTTGAGCATAAGTAGAAATCTTATCGAAATCAGCAGTGTCAAAGGTATAAGTTAAACCTCTAGTCATGTTGGTTTCTTTAGTGAATTCTCTTAATTGAGCATCGGAATGTAAGAAAGCGAAGAATTCTTTCGCTAATTTCATGTTTTCACAGTTCGCATTGATGAAACCATAAGATTCATTGAGGTTCATTAAAGTGGCATCACCAATCTTATCTTCGCTAGCTTTAGGAATTGGCATGAAACCATAATTGAAGCTTTCAGCACCCATATTACGAGCGTTATCAAATGAAGTAGCGGCTTCATTTTCCCACCATGTACCTTCAAACATCATCGCGATTGGTTTAGTGGAACCACCCATATATTTATTGTTAATAAATGCATCTTGAACATCGTAGTTAGAAGAATATGGTTGATAGTTCTTAGAATCTTTAGTGATGGTTCTTGCAAAACTTAAGGCATTATATAAACCAGCTTGTTTTCTTAATAGATAACCATTTTCTCTAGTGATATTTGTCGCTTCTTCTAATTCCACAACACCATCGTTAATGGATTTCACTAAATGATGAGCAGTGCCATTAAAGGCATAATTCAAATTAACATCTTCATATCCTTCATCATCACTCCAGAAAGAAGTTAACGCTCTAGAGGTATACCATGTCGCGTTACCTGCGGAATATGTGAAAGGAATGACTTGTTTTTGCACCATCGCGGTCATCATCCTATAGAATTGGTCATAAGTTTTTGGTAAACCATCATCCCAGTCACCCGCTACACCATTAGGACCAGTACCAAAATCAGCAGGGTTCTTAGTGAAAGTGCCTTCGTTGGTCATATAGAAGCTCTTTTCGGAGAAGAGATCTTTATCATAAACAAGACCGTAGAAGCAATCATAGAATGGAACCGCATAATATTTGCCATCACGATTCATAAAATTAAGAAGGTTACTATCGATTTTGCTGAGGATTGTCTTACCACCATCATCCGCATTAGGGGCGGTTAAGATATCGGTAATATCCGCTAATTTGTGTAAGTTAGTCAAAGCGTAATAATCGACGCCCTCAGTGAAGTAGACATCTTTATTTAAATCCGCAGTTTCTAAAATATCACCAGTGCAAGATCTATCAGCAGTAACGTGGATTTGTACACCCACTCTACCATCTTGGAAGTCGTCTCTTTCCGCACATTTTTCTTCAAAGATTTTCGCAGCGTTCTTTAACCATTGATCGCCAACACCACCATCGAATGTCGCCACTCTTAATTGTGCTTTGGTGCTATCAACTTTTTCACCGCTTCTGTCACCACATCCGGTTGCGGTCGCCATCGCGCATAAGGCGATTGCGCTAAAAGCCCATAATTTTTTCATATAAGTCTCCTTTATTATTTAAGAATATAATTCTTTTCCTTTAACACTAATAAAACGATAAGAGCCACAAGGGAAATGATAGGAACGATGATGATAGAAGAGAGAATCTCTCCACCACATCCACCAGTGCTTCCTTTTTGTTCTTTTTCGATATATTTTTCACCATCGAAGATAGAGCCATCTTTGGTCTTCACATCTTTAATGTTTTGTTTAAATGTTTCGACGATTTGTCTAATTTCTTCTTTAGAAGTAGCTGCGTTAATATCATTTCTCGCTTTTAACGCTAATTGTTGAATAGCGGCAGCATTCTCATCGCTATAACGTTCGAATTCTAATAAACCAACATAGACTTCGACTTCCGCTCTCGCGACTCTCTTTTCCGCCTCTAATTCTTCCGCATCATATTCTGCAGCGGTCTTTAATCTATCAATCGCTTGTTTAGTTTCAATAACGATTAAGTCGATAGAGTCGGTATCGTTACAAGCATCGATACGAGCAAAGGCATTAGAGAGGATGCTATTAAGTTCCGCGACTTCTTCTGGTCTAAATAATTCAGGCGATTTATAAGAATTTAATTCCTGTTTTGCATTAGATTTATAAGCGTCTAAGATTGTTGGAATAGCGTCTAATTGTTCTAAGGCTTGATTCAAAATCGCATAGACTTGTTCAATAGTTGTCGCATCATTAATAGAGGCGATACCTTGTTCAACAATATTGAGAACTTGTCTTTGGTTCTCTTCATTATAAGCATCTAATTTATTTCTATAAGATTCTAATGTAGAAATCGCTTCTTCTTTCGCGGCTTCTAAAGAAATCTCATTTTCTTCCCAAGTATTTGTCGAAGCGACATAAGTAAAGTCTCTATCGAAGAAACGATAGATAATCTTTTCTCTCAATATTTCATCATAGGAAGCAAAGCATCCACCGATATGGATGGTGTCACCATCTTGAATATTTAAATCACTGATATTAACTGCATAAGATGTAGGACTAGTCTTAGTAAGACGGAAGACATCTTTATCCTTATTTGTCTCTTGACCGTTATAGGTAAACGCACCAGTTTCAATGGAATATAATCTAGCGTTATTAGCGATAGAATTTTCTTTCACTTTAATATTTAAAGTTTGATTGTTAGATCCACTACCAAGAGATGGGCAACCTGCTAAGGTAGCATATTTTCTTTTAGTAGTGCCTTGTTCTAACGCTGATAAGGTGGCATAGGCATCACTACCTTCCGCTGTATAAGAGTCCATGATGAACATCTGTGGCAATAATTGGAAATTCAATCTATCAATGATGGTTTTCATAACGCATGTTCCATCGATCTTCATATATAAGAAGACACGATTAAAGTTCGCTAAATCAATACATCCACATTCGATGCAATATTCGGTATTAGCTTGTAAGTTAGCGGCATAATCAAAACGGATAACAGGGACATCTCTTTCAAACGTCATCATCGATACACCAGCTGTCTCAGTGCCGACATCAAATCTATAACAAGTAGCACCATTACCTCTTAATCTAATAAAGATTTGTGATCCGTATTTAGTAGAGGATGGGTTGGTACTCTTATATTTGAATTGGAAAACAAGGTTACCGGTGGGGTTATTAACGTTATTAGCGAATCTGCTATAAGGAGTGTTTTCTCCACCAGTGCCATAACTTTCTTCATCGGAACCATAAGGATTAAACTTCATCTCACCAGTCGCACAGAAGTCAGTAGTTGTAATGACATCATAAGAGGCTAAATATTGTTCATAACCTTGCTCAAACGCTAAGATTTTCTCTTCAATACTCTCTTGTTTTGTTTTAATATTCTTAATCGCTTCTTTGAATTGTTCCACTAAATCATTAATGAATTTAACATTATTAGAATTGTTGATTTGTTGGATATAATCGTTCGCGATAGCTTGTACTTGTGCTAATTCAGCATCATCATAAATATCGGAACTGACATATGCCATGATGCGACCAATAGCAAGTTCTCTCACTTGTTGGAGATATTCTTGCGCTTTTTCTTCGTTCATCGGTACATCTTCAATATCGGATAAAGCTTGTTGATATACTTCCCATCTAACTTTATTTGATACAGCGTTAATAATATTTGATTCTGCGGTCTCTAAGATATTTTGAAGTGTTGATACTTTGTCATCATCATAAAGATCAAAAACGACATAATCATTGAGTTTTCCGTTTAAATATTCGTTTAAGTCAATTTGGGTAAAATTACTCCCATCAAAAAGGAGGGAGAATGGTTTGACTTTGAGAGCGTAAGCATTGCCATTAACATAGAAATGGAATTCGCGGTCGATAGAAATGATATCACCAGCTTGGAAAGTAATACCATAATCACTGAAAGCTAAATAATAATTATCTACTGTACCATCAGTGTTGTGCTTAATTAAAGGACCATTGTTCGACACTACAAAATCATAAATTCTGTCGCCGTTTTTTAAGAAATTGTATTTGCTAGCGGGCATACCTCTAGTATTCCATTCATCTAATATAGGAATATCATTAACTGGACCATCGATATAAACACCATCGGTACGATTTCCACGATTGAACGTGAATTGGAAATCATTATCTAAAGATTGGTCTTGTGTACTACCAATAAAAATATTATTGCCAGAATAACAAGCACCTACTTTAGTAGTTAATGATGCAATAGCGGGTGTATAAACTTCTTGATATAAGTATTCACCATCATATTTGACATATGAATAGACTTTGGTTTGATTCTTAACTCTAATCACACCGAATTCGATTGTGTGACGACCAGTTAGTAAATTACAAGGTAAATCATTAGATTTATGAGTGGGTGTACCAGCGTTGCTATTAGTAATTTCATCCCAGATGATGACACCGTGAGTGTTTTCATTCCAAGTATTGTTCATACAAAGACGATAGAAATCACCAGTATCATAAGCTCCTGTACTACCAACACGGAAATAGAGAGTATTTGTCATGTAGCCATACGCTTCAAAAAGAAATTCGATAGCAAAGCTATGAGTGGTATTTTCTGCACTAGGAACATAAGTGTTCCAACCACTAGGTTCTGCATCGCTATCAAAAGATTGTCTATCATAATCATCTAAACCGAAATTTGATAAAGAAAGTCTATCGTAAGCTTCTAATTCAGGAATGACAAATTCCGTTTTCCATTTCCCGTTTGTCCATGTCGCGGTAAATTCGTTGACAGTTAATGTGTAATCTGCACCCTGCATAGTGGATACCCAGTCACCTTTAACAGTAATGGTGTCACCTTCACTTCTCGTAGAAGGGATGATTGATTGTGAATAATAATCAGAAAAAGCGATGTAGTATTGTTTAGCATCGAATTTACAAATATGAATTCGTTGCTCGGAGGCAGAATATAAATCGGTATTATTGAATATCGCTGCACCTGGTCCGGCAGGAAATAATCTATTGCTCCAATCATAAGGTAAGCTATTTTCTGCATCAGTAAACAAATAAATACCATCAGGTTGTGTTAATTGATTGGGGTTTAAAGTAAAATCAATTTCTCCTAAATCAGTTGGATCAGCAGCTTTCGCAACTTTATCAGTGGGCGCAAAAGAAAGCGCGGCCGCACACGAAAGAATTGAAACGACTCCAATGGAGAAGAATAAGAATTTTTTCTTCATATAAAAACCCTCGTTATTATTTATTCAATAATATTTTACCAATAAATAAATTTATTATGATACTTAATGTTGCTACTAAATTGTAAAATTTGAACATTATAAAATGACAATCATAAAAACTAATCACTATCTAGATAAAAGAAAAGGGGCCTTATGTGCCCCTCTTCAATAATCTCTTATTGATTATTTTCTGATCATTTTTCTTCTTCTGATAATTAAGAACATACCAGCGAGAGAAATAGTTGCAATTGCGGAAGCGACGATAATGATAACTGCATAATTGTTATTAGCAATATTCATCATGCCGAGACCGGATACATGAGGTGTGAATGTACCAGCAGAGGCATCAAATGTTTCACCATTGGCGGCTGCCCATGCTGTCAATCTAGCTCTAGCAGAACCATAAGCAGCGTGAGTACCAAATAAAGCCTTATCTTCTGCGCCTAATGATAAGTAAGCTGCTTTTGCGTCAGCATAGTAATTTCCGCATTGGTTGTTACCAAGATAAGAGTACATTTTGAGTTTATCTCCAACGAAACTCTCAAGATTTGCATTGAATTCAATGAAATCAGCATGAACATTACTCATAAAGAATGTTCCTTTGAAATTCCAGATTTCAAAAGCAAATCCCATTACTTCACTATAATTAAGATTTAATGTAACGCTGTGTAGACAACCATCGTTAATTAATGTTTTTTCAAAATCAAAATACATATTTCCGGTATATCTAATCAAAGCTTGAATTGTGAAATTATTTGTGACTGCACTCTCAGGCGCTGGAACATAGAAACCATCTTCGGTTAAAGAATGGTTACGACCTTGAGCAGTAACTTCTCCTTCGTTTTTATACATATAATCAAATGTCAATTTGGTCATAGCATAGCCTTTAGATTCGGTCTTATAACCGTTATCTGGTAAGTAAACACGGAACTCACCATGTGTTTCACTATTGTTATTTGTGAAATAAATACCTGTATTACCATTCGCATCTTTCTTGTAGACGAGTGTATCAACTTCTTGTTGATTTTCCGCATCCCAAGTAATCTTTTGGTCAAATTCTTTAACCGCGGAACCGGAGTGATCTGGTTTCATTCTACCGAGGTTACGTAATAAATCGGTTGGTTGAAGATTATCAAATGAACTTTCTTCTAAATCGGAAATATCATAGAAGTCCCAAGTTGTGCCATTAAATCTAAATGATCTTTGATTAATGTAAACGGAATAATAAGTACCATTTAAGATATATCTGAATTCACCTTTAATTGTGAAAATATCACCAGCTACTGCAGTTTTGCCTGCATCTTGGATATGAACATAATATTGGGTTTCCGCAAATTTCACTAAAACTCTTTCTTTATAACCGAATAATGGTTGGCCATTAAATAAAGTGTCTTCTCTTTCGGTTGGGAAATATCTCACTTCCCATGCTGGATCTCCACCCGCTGGATTGTAATATCCGTCGTTTGGATCAAGTTGGAAATATAAACCATTGGAGTTACCACCGGCATCGTGCTTTTTAGCATTTTGTCCAGTGAAATTCTCTGCCCAAGCATTTCTAATTGAGCAAAGTGTGCTTGCATTATAGAAACCAACACGTGGTAAAAAGGCCACATCATCATAAGCATCATGAATCTTTCCTAGCATTAAAGCATCATTAACTTTGACATAGGTATATTGTTTGGCTTCATTCACTAAATGAATATTGCCAATGGCGATTTTATTAACTGAGTTTTTAAGATTAAGATTAATATCGCCACCTGACCAAAGTTGAGTTGAGCCATTAAATTCTTTTATGTAGAACACTCCATTTGGGCCCCAGTCAATACCGAACTTTGACTCAAAATAGTGTCCGGATGTCCAGCTATTCGCACCAATTCTTAAAGTTAATTCTGGCATCGCTTCATCAGTATAGGTTTCTAAAACGAAGGCAAATTCAAAATTGCTATGATTGTTGCCAACGCTTGGTGACCAAGAATTAATAACGGTGCAGCCCGCTTGTTCTGTATCAAAAGTGGCTTTTTCGTGCTCGAAAATACCAAGGTCACGTAAGGTAACAACATCAAATGGTTCCAAATTAGATTCAGGAACAGATTCGATGAATGCAGCGCCACTCCAAGCAACTGCGAAATCAGTAACTGTGAATTCATAGTCGACGTCGTTATAACGACCCACCCATAAACCGCCAAAAGTTAAATTATCGCCAACTGTAAATTTGCTATCAATACCACCTAACGCAAAATAGTAATCACCTGC
>JAEEHE010000033.1 GCA_016280685.1 Caryophanales bacterium | reverse complement strand
GCATATAATGCAGCGAGATTAGGTATTTTTAAAGATTCCACACATGACAATGGTCCTGATGCGACATTTGTTAATGGTGATAGAACCTATTTCAACACTATTAGGGGTGATTGTTTATCACTGAGTTTAGGTGTTGTTGATGAATCATCAAATGATATCAACAACAAGTTCCATTTGTATATCGATAGTGTTGCTATAGCAAATATTGTTTTATCAGAGCCATTATTAACAGTTGATGATGATAAATTAAGTTGGGGACCCGTTAGTGGCGCGACTGGATATTTTGTTAATATCAACGGTGATGCTTCGATAACGACAAACAACGAGATTAACATACCATCTCAAGGTACTGGCTATATCAAAGTAAAAGCCATCAGCGATATCATTACCAAAGTCGATAGTGAAGAAGCAATCTATCTCTATGGTTTAGATAAGAAAGATTATGAAGTTGCTTTATTTGATCATGAAGTCTATAAAGAATTAATAAATAATAATCTCCATTTCAATAAAACTGATGATTTTGAAAAAGAAAATTATAAATCTAAAAATATATCTTTAAGGATAAAAGAAGATGAAGGAATGATTATGACACTTGCATCTTCGCCTTGGGGAATCGTTAATGGCTGCGCGATTAATCTTCCTTATCGTGTGAACAAGAATAGTGGTGATACCTTAGTGATTAAAGGTAAATTAAGCACCGATTCTTTAAAAACTATGTCTATTTATGATAACAACACCTTCAAGGGTGCACCTTTAAAGAGTTTTGATATTACCGGTGCGGCTAATCAAATGTTAGAAATTAAAATTGATTTAACGAAAATTAATTACGATATTACTAGATTAGAATTTATCTTTGGTCCTGGTAACTCCACTCAAGAATTAGAAATCACTCTTAACTCTATCTATTTAGAAAGAAAAGTAGCGACACCGATTGTTTCTATTAGTGGTAATACTTTGTCTTGGTTAGAAGATGTTGATGCAACTAATTATTTAATTAGAGAATCTGATAATAATGGAAATGTTATTGAAACAACCACTGCTGAGACATCCTATACTTTAAAGAGTACAACCATAACCGCTTCTTTAATGGCGAAAGGTAACGGCAGTTCTTTGAAAGATTCGGAAGCTGTTTATTTTGTGCAAAAATCTAATGTTGCCTATCTTGCGGAAATTGTATCTACCTCTAATATGTCGGGTGGCTATTCTACGGCCGCGCTTATTCAAATCGGTAATGTTAAGATACCAGGAATTACCACTTCTGGAGAGATAACCACTTCCGATTATAGTGGACTTGGCTATTTTGATATCAGTGCTTTAAAGGTCTTTAAAAATGGTGAGAGCAGTAACGATGCCTTAAACGATCTACATTATCATAGCAATGTGAATCCTCCGATTTTACAACCTCATTTTAGCAGTCTTGTCTTTGAGGATGTTGTCACTATCAAAGGTGATTTATCCGGTTCTTATTTCTCATATATCTATAACGGAATTACTCAATATTATGTTTTTGAGGATGATATAAATATCAAATATGATAAAGATGCAAATAATGTGAAAAGATTGTTACTTCTATAATTATGAAAAAGACTCCATTTTTTATTCTTACTTGTGATGTGCCACCTTCTCCTTTTGATGAAAGGGAGATGATGTGGTATGAAGAATTATTTAATACCTACATTTTAACCGAGGATTTTTTGCCGTTTGTGGACGAGCAAGGTAAATTATCAAAAGAATACCAAAGAGCCCTAGAAACGCTTAAAAAATATGATTTAGGTGTCTTGGTTCGTAATATGTATAACGATCCTGACTATTTTGATAATGAAAATGATAGAATGGGATCAAATTATGGATACGAGTATCGTTTGACCAAACGTCATATCACTGACGAATTTCTTTCTTATGATAATGTCATCGGTTTCTATATGGCGGACGAGCCCTTCGCGAAGAGATTTTCATTACATCCTAATTATCCAAATATAGATGATTTAAAGAAACTCGTTACCTTTAAGAATAAATATTATCCCAAGCATCTCTTTCATATGAATATGGTTCCGTCATCTTCTTTTGATCATTATTATTTACAAAAAGATAGTGGCGCCTATTGGACATATGAAGATTTTATTCAACACTATATCGATGTTATTGTGAAGAATCTTCATTATGGAGAACGAACTATTTGCTTAGATAATTACCCATTTATACACGAGAATTACATCGAATTTGATTATTTAAATGATTTATTAACCGTTGGTAATTTGGTGAGAAATTATAATCAAACTGCTTCTATTAATAAAAAGGCGAGATTCGGTATTTGTGTGCAAACATTTGATTGTAGGGACGCTCTTGAGCCGAAGATCCATCGTGATATTATTTCTTCGGAAGAGATTTCTTTCCAATTATTTACCGGTGTTGCTTTAGGAGCGACATTCTTTGAATATTTCTGTTTTAAAACCACTCCCGATTTTGATAAAGCTATATTGGATAAAAACGATCAACAAAGAATTAATCATTTAGTGAAAAAGGCTAACGATGATTCTTTGTGGTTGGAACAT
>JAEEHE010000032.1 GCA_016280685.1 Caryophanales bacterium | reverse complement strand
GAGTTAATATTCTCATCTCATTGGATGGCATGATCAAGATAACATCCACGATGACATGACCAAGATTATCGTTCGCGGTATATGTTGGAATCTTTACGATATCACCAACATGATATTTATCACTCTTAAGTTCACCCACTGTTAATGATGGTTTGACATCATCATAAACAAAGGAGACATAAGTTCTTCTCGTGGGGTTACCAAAGCTATCAATCGCATTATAGGAAACTGTATAGCTACCATATTCATTTATTATAAATGAATCAAATTCATCAGCGTTTCTATTTAACACTTCTTCTGATGGGGTAATAATTCTAATTTGTGAAGTAGTAATTTCTGAGAAGACATCATAGGCCTTAAATGTTGGATAGAAGAATTCTTCATCGTGATATTGAACAGGTAAGAATTCCGAATCTAATCTAATGGTCGGACCCACAACGTCGCCATCATTATTTTTATAACCTAATGCGTGGTTATTTAATTTAGTAATCTTCACTTGTGATTCGGAGGTAACACCACTAAAGGTAAGAGATAGATAAACACCATCTTTAAATCCTTCAAAGAGATCGTTGTTATCATCATAGACACATTGAGCGATGATGTTATCCAATGAATCGAGTAGATACATGTTGTTATCTTGATATTGGAAAATCATCTCTTTACCACTGAAGACAAAGTCCAAATTTCCAAAGACAGGAACATTGATTTTTTGATTAACAACATCGAGATCAAATGTCATCGTACGAGTCGAATCGTAAGCACTAATTAATTTAAATTTGATGTTTTTAAAGTTGGTTTTGCCGTCAATTTGCTCTAAATTCACATATAAATTTGAAGAATCTAGCTTATTAGCGAACATGATGGTTTTCTCTTCATTAAAGGTGAAGGTAATATCATCTTCGTTATATTGTTTAGCGATATCACCATAGAAATAATTGGCTTCATTTAACATTCCACCTTCACCATAAGGATTAATAACTGGAATGACAAATGTTTCTATGGTTTCTCCAGTATCGCCTCTAGCAACATATTCAACAGTCACTTCTTCTCCGTCAGCGATATAAGAACCTCGATAATCATTACCATTAACTTTGATTAATGATTCACCGAAAACATTTTCAGAATTAACGCTTTCCACAGTTCTCACTTTATCGAACTTATAAGTGAATCCTTTGATGAGAACAGGAGGTAAGTTGACATTATCGACGAACTCAGGTTTCTCTAAACTTAAAGAATTAACCGAGATATCTAAAGAACCTTCATTTCCTAAATAGTCAACACCTTTGAATATGACATGATATGTGCCAATATCTTCGAGATGTAAATTGTCACCATTTAGCTCAACGATATTATTATCAGGATTATAAATGGTTCTAGTTAAGGAGATATAACCACTACCACCAGAAGTAACGATATCATCGATAGATGGAATATTTACATCTTTAAAGACATATGATGATATTGGCTCACCACTATAAGTTAAAGAAACAGGGCTGATATTATCGACCGTCTCCACTCTTAACGACACTCTATTCGCGGAATTACCGCTTCTATCAGTAGCGTCATAATTGATGTAATAAGTACCAGATTTACTCGCTAAGAAACTATTATTGGAAACATTTACATCGATATCTTGTCCATTAACTGTGTCTTTATAGATAACCGATACTTTGGCGTTTAAGAAAGAATCATAATTATCAACTACTTTACTTGAAAAAATAGAATAGCAATTACCTACTAAAGCTTTCGGTAGATTAAATGGTTCATTATTTTGATAATCAATTTCAATCTTTGGAGCGGTAATATCTTCGATAATTTCATTTTCAAAATTATATTTGCCGATTGATTTCACAATTAAACGTCCATGGGGATTAGTGAAAGCATATGGAGTGATACTCAAATAGAATTTATCGCCTTTAAATCCATCCCATGTATTGGTTCTATATAATTCGGGATTATCTAAATCATTAATAAAGAAAACTTGTTCATGACTTAAAGAACCAGGATAACTATAAAATCTCTTATTTCCATAATCGAAAAGGATTTGTCCAGAATGTAAATAATCTTGATATGCTTGCGCTTTAAAGGACATCGCAATCCCAGTACCACTTGAAGATAGGTGATAATGACCAGGATGATAAGCACCATCACTACCAGTCCATCCAAATTCCCAACCCGCTAAATAATTGTTGCTCGCACCGACTCTCACATAACTTAAAGCGCCAGCTAAATAATCGGTATAACCGGGTTCTTGCATTCTCATTTCTACATAATTATTAGGATCTTCGGCATCGGTTAATCTAAATAATAGACCACCAAAATCCATCTCCATTTTATTCGTGGGATCAACAATGACATCTAATAATGATTTTGCGACAGCACCAGTACTGGGATCGGAATAAATCTTACCCGGTTCAATCGGTTGAACTTCCATAAAATCATTAACATCTAACGGTTCATTAAAATTAATCGTCGCGCCGCTGCGGAAATCTAAGACGACACCGCGATGAGAAAAGCGAGAGGTATTATGTCTAAATTCACCATATGAAGCTTCCACTACATCGTTGAAAGTGAAATAATCCATGCTCTTTCTCTTGCAGAGATAATTGACAGTTCTATTGACGGCTTCACGACCAAAATAAGTTTCATAAACAACTTTATATAAACCGTGTTCTTTCGCGGTGAATTCTCTTCCGGTTAAAGAAGCACCACTAGGGGTAATAATCTTACCATTTACCACTTTAGTTTCATCGTTATAAGAGAGAGTTCTTGGCTCGACAGTAACTTTATCATTCAAAAAGATAACATTAGTCTCATCTTCAGCGAGTAAAGGGATGCGAAGAGAATCGCTCATTTGACCGATTGAAGATAACACTAATAATGAGGAGCATAATGCTATTAAGGGTATATTTCTTATTTTCATAATTAACCTTTAATACCTCCCATAGAGACGGAAACTCTAATTCTTTTATTAAATATAATAAAGACGATAACGATTGGAATGACCATAATAAGTGTGCCCGCTAATTGGACAGGAACAAATGCACCCTCAGGTGAGGCATTATGGACAAAGTCATAAATACCAAATGCCGCTGTTGGATAACTCGGTAAATAGAGAAGTGGAATTTGATAATCGTTCCAGTAGGAAATAAATGATAAGACAAAGACAGTAACTATCGTATTGAGTGATTGAGGAATAATAATTTGCCACATCACTCTAAAATTAGAAGCGCCATCAACTTTCGCGGCTTCCGAATATTCATAAGGAATAGAAGAGAACTGCGCATGTAGAATTAAGAAATAAATGCTTAAGAAATTAAATCTCAAGATAATCATTGAAGGGAATGTATCAAAGATACCGAGGTTGTGTAACATCCTAATCTCACTAGCCATACTACCGACAATTGGCAAAGCCATTGTGAAGATGACAAATGCGTAGACTATCTTGGAGAAAGCAAATTTAAACCTCGCTGTAGCATACGCCATAATAACCGGACAGATGGTGAACGCTAACGCGCATTCTAAGGCGTAAAGTACACTGTGTCCGAGTAAGTCAGGGATGTAATAGCGAATGTTGCTGCTCACGGCTAAAACATTCAAATTATTCCAAGCAAAGACATAGTTATCAAAGGTATATTTCACACCGTTCTTAAATGCGTGCATGCTACCGAAATAGAAGACAAAGTCATCCTTATTCATAAATGATGCCACTATTGCCCAGATAATAGGGACGAATAAACCAATTGTGTAGACCACTAATAAAATAAATAAAATAATGGTTACCACTGATGGTTTGGATTTATTGAGGCTTTTATTTTTGGGAGATAAAACAATCTTTTTCATTATTGTGTTACCCTCCCGATTAATTTTCTAACGACTAAAGTTAAAGGAACGACGATAACTGTACTTATTAAACCCATAAAGGCAGCGTAGCAATAGCCCGCACCAGAATTATCGCTGGCCACTAACATAAATAATCTATAACCGATGGTGAATTCATTCTCGGATATTTGATTCCAGTTAAAGAAGGAGAATAAGTTATTTTGATTAGTGAATATTGTCGCAATACCGGCAACCAAGAAGGTTCCCACAGTTCCTAAAATAGAAGGAAGAATAATATGCACAAATTCAGTAAATGATGTTGTTCCATCAATCTTACCAGCTTCAATGATTTCTGGAGGAATTTGATCCATCGCCCCTGTATAAACTAAAACTTGAGATCCAAACGAAACCCAAATCGAGTATACGGTCACAATTGCGAATCTGATACCGGTATCACTATATGATTCATCAAAGAAGTTTGGGAACACTTTATTAAAGATTAGTTGTCCATATGTCGGTAAGGCATTAGAAACAAACATCTGAAACATGATAACTAATAAGATTGCCGGTAAGATAGAAGGGATAAATAAGACGAATTTAAAGAAATTAGATAAAGTTCTTCTCTTATAAATATAATAAGAGAATAATGTCGCTAAAACGGTTCCGGTTAAAGAAGTAAAGATATAGGTGATAATAGAATTTCTCACCATTAACCAGAAACCTTTATGAGAGATATCGTTTTGGAAACGGTTGATATTAGGCATGATGTCAAAGACATATTCTCCACCGACTTTCTTTTGGAACGCCATGAAGAAAGATTGGAAATTGACACCGAAATAGAATATGGCAATTTGAATTAAAGGAATCGCGATTAAAACGACATAGAAAATAACATCGCCCTTTTTAATTCTTGTGCGATTAGGTTTGTTAACTTTTCTTCTTTTCGCGATAAATTCTGCCATGTTTTTTATTTACGCACTAAGGTACTCCAAGAATCTCTAAAATAAGTAAATTGCCCGTCAAAATAGGCTTTAACTGATGGATTTGAGGTGACAAAGTACATCCATGGATGACGATAAAGAACGCCATCGATACGGGAATTCCATGTCCAGTTAAAAGCGTTGAAACGGTCATTATTATCAATAATTAATTGGTTATTGGAATATGGATAAACAACATTCGCAGTTTTCTTTAAATCAATCAATGATTTGGCGTAAGTTGTTAAACTAGCTTGATCTTCTTCACTCACTTCATAATTGAGAGGTCTAGTAATAGAAGTATCTTTTGTGAATTTAGAAAGCATCTTATCAGAATGTAAGAATTTCATAAATTCAAATGCTAATTCTTTGTTTTGGGAAGATTTAGAAACTACACCAAAGGATTGTGATAAGGATAAATAAGTATGTTTGTAACCACACGCTGCTGCTTTCTCAGCATTTTCAAATGGGATAGGCATAATCGCATAGTTAGTTCTCTTTTTATATTTCTTCTCATAGGAATCGATCGCGCTTCTCGCTTCATTTTCCCACCAAGAAGACTCCATAATCATCGCCACAGGATCGCTGATTTCTTTCGCATTCACAAATGTGGATTGAGCTTGCGTATGAGTGGCTTCTGTACGATAGTTTTCTTTGGTTTCTAACAAGATATCATTTAAGAATCTTAAGGTCTTGTAAAGACCTGCTTGTTTCTTGAGATAATAGGCATTATCTTCGTTGATAGCCATTTCTGGTAGTTGAGTAATATTACCATTATTATCAACTTCAATTAAATCATTCGCTGTGCCATTTAAAACGAGATTAAGGTTCATGTTATAGACACCTTCATAATCAGCGAATACGTTATATAAATAGTTCGCGGTATATTCAATACCATTAGAGGAATTGATATAGGGACGCATACCACGATCTCTAATCGCTTTCACTAATTTAGCGAATTCCGCATATGTCGCTGGTAAACCATCATCTAAAGTTCCGGCGATATTATCTGTGCCTAAAGATAAATCACCGCTCTTATTGGTAAACGAACCATTCTTCGCGAGATATAAACTTCTTTCATTCCATAAGTCCATATCATAGACCATGCCATAGAAAGCATCATAGAAAGGAACACCATAAACTTTGCCATCAATGGTTAAATAGTTCATGAATTGTTCATCGATTTTATCTTTAATCGTACGGCTATCTCCGTATTTAGATAAATCGGCATTCACGACAGATGTGATATCTTCTAATTTGCCATCTTTAACGACTTCGTGATAAGGAATACCTTCAGTGAAATAAATATCTTTATTTAAGTTGGAATTCTTGATGTAATCACCATCGTATTGAGTGGAACCACTGACATGAATTTTGACACCAGTTCTTCCCTCTTGGAAGTTTGTTGCATCCTTATAGAGTTCTTCAAATTCCGCAGCCGCATTATAAAGCCATTGTGTGCCAATACCTTTATCTAAAGTCGCAACAGTAATATTTGCTTTTGTTGGGTCATCGCCATCTTCGCTTCGACGAGCACGACATCCAGTAATGGTGACCGCCACCATGCTTGTAGCAAGAATAAGGGGAATAGTTCTTATTGTTTTCATAGTTTATACCTCACTAATTAACCTTTTTCTTTTTAAACTTTTTAATTAACAAAACCGCTAATAAAGCACCACCGGTTAAAAGAACACCAACTACCACTAATACGATAATGAGAGTGACGTTTACTTTATTTCCGCTTTGGGAAGGATTTTGCTTTTGCGCATATTTATTTAAATATTCATCAACGATACGATTGACATCTTCTACTCTAGTAGATTTCTTGATATTCTCAATCGCTTGCTTGGTTTCTAAATTAATAGATTCAATCTCATCCTTTGTATATTTGCTTAAATCTAAAGCACCATAACAATCTTGAATCTTTTGGACACCTTCAACGATAGCTTCGCTTAACCAAATCGCTTCATATTCCGCTTTCGTAGTTAAGTTATCCACATCCGCTTTAAAGGATTCTAAAATTGCATCAATTTCTTCTTGTGTAGTAGCTTCTAAAATATAATCGATAGCATCCGCCCTCATCAAAGCGATGTCGTTTTGTTCTTGTTCTAAATAATTGTCTAATTCATCAGCTTTATAAGATTGTATAAACATAATCGCACTATCTTGCACTTTCATGAATGATGTCTTTTGTTCATTCACTGATTGTTTAACACGATTCACAATCTGATTAACTGCTTCAACACTAGTAGCGTTATCGACATCCACTAATGCGGATTCAATAATGCCTCGAATGATGGTTTGTTCCTCTACATCATAGAGAGAATAATCAACAAGATTTTCAAATGTCTTTCGAGCGTTATTCTTCGCGTCATCAAGGGTAAGATATAATTCCCAACTATTATTAGAAGAACTATAAATAAAGCTGCATTTTAAAGTGGTAAAAGCAATCTTAGTAGAATCATAAAACGCTGCAAAAGTGCCATCAATAATGACTCTATCGCCATTTTGCACTTCTATTAAGCGAGAGATAAATAACTGATAATCTCTAATACCATATTTAGCAATCGTACCAATTGTAGGATCGGCAATATCTTCAATATATCCAGCTCTCTCTAATTGAACGGCGCTAGTGCTTAAAGGATAATACACTAAAGACTTGTCACTAGAATATGGTAGTTTGTTCTCTTCTAGTTTGAAATAGATGTTGGCGTTAGCATCACTATGGCCGGGATCATATTCAAATAAATCGACGAGTTGTCCTTCAACCGCTGTTGTGTTGTCATCCCAAGATGTAATAGTAGCGGTTCCTTCATAATCGTTGTAGTCAGAATAATCGCCATTTGGACAAAGACCAATTCTCGGGTTTTGACAAATATCTAAAGAATCGACAACATAGTTAAGTTTTAAAGCATCATTCACCATGACAAAAGTCCAAGTGAGATTGCAATCAATTAAATCAATTGCCCCCACTTTCACTTTGTGAAGTTGACCATCTGTAAAGATTCCATCACCACTACCAGGTCTCCAAGAAGATTGGCTAGGATCAAGAACTTCTAAATAGCAACCTCTACCGCTTGTATCGATAGCAAATTTATATCCGTAATATGGTATGCCCCTCAATACAATCATCATGTTGCCTCCACTTAAAGGAGTGGCATTTGGCACATAATTAAATTGGAAGATGACATTGCCTTTTTCATTCCCAGGAGAAGGAATAAAAGAAGAATTTAAATTTGTCTCTTGAACATTAGTGTTAAAGTCATTATTTCTTTCATTTAGTCTTCCATGGAAAGTAAGTTCTTTTAAATTCAAAGCGCTTAAAGAAACGGTGTCATATGTTTTTAAATATTTTTCAAAACCGGGCTTTTGATTTTCAATCGCATCAGTCATCACTTCTCTTTTGACTTTCACGGAATCGATGAAAGCGCGGAAATTTAATAATAATTCATCTAATTCCGTCTTTTTAGTCGCGTTATTAACATTAGTGATGAATGTTTCTAAGGCTTGATTAATCACATTGAGTTCTTCTTCAAAATAATTATCGAAGTTAATGTAATTTCTACCAGCCTCAATAGTTTTTAATCTCTCTTGTCTAATATATTCTTCTGCGGCTTCAGGATCATATTCATATTCACCGAATTCCGCGACTTTAGCATCATAAGCAGCATAAAGAGATTCACAGTCATACGCCGCATTCACTACTTCCGCTAATTCATTTAATAATCTCATGATTGCGGGTCTATCATCTTCTGAATATAAATAAGGATCAAATTGTTCATTAGCCTTTTCAATTAATTGGGCCTTTAAATCTATCTTTTTATAATCGTTTTCTCCAGTACCAGTTCTTTGGAAAGTCACTAAAGAGAATTTAATAGCGGTATTGTTTCCAAAAACATCGAGCATGAACATACCATCAAAAGTAACGGTTTGACCAACACTTAAATTAAAGTTTTGCCCGCTACTTTGATTAACAACATAGAATTCGTAGTTGGTATTAATACCTTGATCATCGGGTTCAAAATCTCTTCTTCTAAAGGCTTCTTTACCAACTTTAGCGGAAGGTTGACCATCGATATAAATATCGCCTTTATCTAAAGCACGATAACTATTGCTATCACCAGTTATAGGAACATCTTGTTCGCTGACACCCCAAGCCCAGATTAAGAAGTGCCATGTTTTACCTGGATAAGGAGGAATATCAATATCCGTCGCCATCGCATTCATATCCACTAAACGAATGGGTTCTGGGTAAGCTGTGCATTCAGTACTAGAAGTACCGCTAAAATAGAACATTGTTTCATCGATATGAATGATATCTCGCACCCCATTACTCTCACGAGCAAAATTACCTTTAACAATTAGTTTGTCACCAAAATAGGGTGTACCTTTATTCATCAACCAACTCTCTAAGCATAAGAAATAATCAGTTTCGCTATATTTACCGATTATTTCGCCAGCTGTGTTGGTGGCAGCATTTTCAATGACGGTGCCATCTTTTCTAATAATAGTTAAGTTAGAAGTGGCGGTAGCTTTATATCTTAAACTCCAATCGGAATTAAAAGGTGCACCATTAGATTCAGTTTTGAAATATAAAAGGTTAGGTTGACCACTACCATTCACACCAACACTGTTAGTGCCAGCATTAAAATTAGGAGAAAGGGTTCCTAAATTATAAGTGGTTTCGGTAACTGCCTTTGCAGGAGAAAAACTGGCTTCTTCTTTCGGTGTCAATGAAGCACCTAAAGAAAGAGTTAAGAGGGATAATAAGAACAAAATGCCTTTTCTCATATCAATTCTCCCTTAATAAATCGATGAATCCTCGGATTCTTCAATAGTCTTCCCATCAAACACAAATGTCTTGAACTCAAATTTGCCAAAACGAACTTTCATTTTCTTATTCATGATTTGCAAATCAGTTTCGCTCTTTTTAGCTAATCCGTTATATAAACGAATTAAATAAGTTCCATCATTTCTTTTCTTTAAAGCGGAGATAACAATATTTGGATTAGATAATCTAATTAAGTCAGTATTGATTTCCTTTCCATCACCATGTGGGAAATGAGTTAAAGAATAAACTTGTTGATTGAATTCATTCGCAAATTTTTCACATT
>JAEEHE010000004.1 GCA_016280685.1 Caryophanales bacterium | reverse complement strand
CGCATAGCACCTACACCATGTGCGGTCTCATGTGCGATATAAAAAGGCAATTCAGCATTTGTCGCGTAAGTACTATAGTTAGGTTCGCCTAAAACACTGAAATACATCCCCACTATTCCGACGCTGGTTAATAAGCCAGAAGTGGTTACTGGTTTGGCTTTAGGAACAAAACCATGGAAATATTTATCGCTTAATTTATCAAATTCGAGACGAATGGCTTCCACTAAATGTTCTTTGCTATAAGGGAGAACGATTTCGCCTTTTTCATCAAAATCTAATTCGTTCGCACATTTGTTATAGTCTTCCACAAAATATGTCGCGATGTCTTTGAATTCTTCTTCTTTGATTTCTCCCACATAACCTTCTATAGGAAGAGCTTGACGATGATATTCCATTCCAGCGGTGTAGTTATACATGCATACACCACCCATAATGATTAAAACAATCATTAATACTCTATGGATAAATCCCCATACATTCTTTAGTCTTAATAAACAAAAGCCCCAGGCTAAGAAGATGATTGAAGAAATAATAACTATAAAGAAACTGAATTCAGTAATACTAAATCCGAGAGAAGAATTGACTCTTCCCACACCATCAACATAACCGCGAACAAAAGTTCTTGTCACAAATTCTGCAGCTTCTGGATATTGTTGAACAATAATACAGGCAATAAGAAAAGCGATTTGAATTAATAAAACCGTTAACATAATGAAGAACGGTATATGATTCTTAAAGAATTTCGCCATGAGATAAGTTTATAGCAAAAATAATCACAAATAAATATATTTATATTGAGAAATTAAGGAGATTTGACTACTCTAAAATTATGAAAAATAAATTGCATTTCGTATTAGATGTGATAGCGATAGCGCTATTTGTGGGTGCGGGCATCAATACACTAGTCTTAAAATTTGCCGTATCCGAAATGACTCCCTTCATTTTAGCCATCATCCTCTTGGTCGGAGGAATTGCCAAAATTGGCTTTTACCTTTTAAGAAGAGGTTTTAAATCCTCTCATAATTTAATGGCCGTCGGTGGATTATCAATGGTCATCTTATCAGCCTTCTTCTTTACGGAAAAACTAGATTTAAACGCTCTTTGTTTAGCGTGGGGCGTTATGGAAATCGGTTTAGGCTTAATGGAACTCTATATCGACTTATGGGCTGCGAGAAAAGATAAATTAGCTTTTGGCGAAGTCGCTATCGATTTAGGTACATTAACATTTGCAGTAATTTTAACTATTAAACTGGCCCATGGCCTTAATGGCCACCTCATCTTTATGGGTGCTAGTTTCTTCCTATATGCCATTCTTCTTATCCTAGAAATGGCGAGAGATTCAAAAAAAGAGAAAGAAGAATAATGAAAAGAAATATTATTTTAGATTGCGATCCTGGTCACGATGATGCGATTGCTATTTTATTAGCGGGCTCAAACCCCAATATCAATCTTTTAGGCATCTCTGTAGTGGCAGGTAATCAAACAATTGAAAAGACTGCACAAAATGCTTTAAATGTCGCTAGATATTTAGATATAAATATCCCTATTGCTATTGGATGCAAAGATCCGATGGTCAGAGAGAGGATTATTTGTTCCCAAGTCCATGGAGAAACAGGACTCGATGGTTTTGCTTTTCCAAAATACGAAAAGGACTTCGATTCCCGTCATGGTGTGAAATTAATTATCGATTCTGTTTTAAACAATAAAGACACCACTATTGTCGCGACCGGACCATTAACCAATGTCGCGATGGCGTTAAAACTAGAACCGAGGCTCTATAAAGAAACCAAAGAGATAATCTTGATGGGTGGTTCAATCGATAATGGCAATACTTCTCCTGCTGCGGAATTCAATATCATGTGTGACCCAGAAGCCGCGCATGTAGTGTTCACTTCTGGCATCCCTGTGAAAATGATAGGTCTTAATGTCACAAGAAAAGTTTTAGTAACAGAAGATGTCATTAAAAGGATGAGAAAGATTAACAACAAAGCGAGCAAAATGTTCGTTGATTTAATGATTGCGTTTAATGAAAATCAAAGAAGAGTTTTTAAGATGAATGGCCCATTACATGATCCTGCAACCATCGCATCCTTAATAGATGACAAGCTCATAAAATATCAATCTATGAATGTCGTTATCGATATCTCTCATGGGCCGAGTTATGGACGCACAAATTGTGATATTTTTGATTATCTTCACGCGCCGCATAATGCGCAAGTGGCAGTTGATATTGATATAAATCGATATTGGGATATCGTTGAACAAGGCATTAAAAACTATAAATAAAAGGAGTGATTTTCTCACTCCCTTATCTTCAAAATTTAAGAAATTATTCTACTACTTCATCAGCAACTTGTTCTTCTGCAGGTTGCTTTTTTGGTTCTTTAAAATGATCTAAAGCGATGATACCAAATATACCACCGATAATCGCGGGTGGATTATCAAAGATGCCACCGAAAATTATAGAACCGATATATTTGCCTTTATCTTCTGAATCACGAGAATTGAATGTATATTTCGCCGCTACAAAGGAAACAATTCCAAAGGGGATGAGCACTAATAAGCTGACGCATAAATAAACGATAGAAATAATCATCATAGTCAAAGAAGCCACTTCTTGTCCCTCTTCTTCCACCCCGGTAGCGATAACCATTGTGCCGGTTGATAAGAAAACAATAGAGATAATAAGGAAGGCTAACGCCACTAATAAGAAGGTCACACCTTCGACGATGTGTAAGGCCCCACCGACTGATAATAATACTCTAGAAGCTTTTTTCATTATTTCTTTTTCCTTTCCGCAGCTCTTTTATCGGAGATGATTTTCATTTCTTTTTCAGTAATGACTTTTACTCCGTTTTCGTCCGCCCATTTGACGCATCCTTGTAAAACAAGTTTTAAAAATGGTCTCGGTACTTTAACAATTGTCTTTAAAGCATCATCTGTAAATGTGACATCGGTATTTAATCTTGAAGCCGCATATCTTAAAGAAGATAAATCGATTTCACGATTAGGAATACCTATTGCATCCGGCTTTTCAAAGTCGGAACACCAGAAATCTTTGCTATCACGATATCCCCAGTTTGTCGGTAACGGGCAGAAATTGCGCTTATTAGCCCCGTTTATCAAAGAATCGTAATATTTATCTTTTAATAAAATATGGTCGATTTTGAGGATGAAATGAGCACCGAATTTAGAGGTGATTCCGTTGAAGTCATGATATGGTCCCTCATATTCTTCTTGGACCTTATCATTTTGAGCGTTATCTAATTCTTTCACCCAAGTACATTCAAAGACTTGTAAGGCTTCTTGTAAGACCTTTGGATATTTTTCATCAGGATGTTCTTCTTGTGATTTTCCATCCACAGGAGTGAAATGGAAATTTTTCATCTTTTCTTCTGGGGTATCGCCAGGGAAACCGCAGTCAACATGTTGTTGGAAATTCTTTTTGCTATAAGGCAAGAAATTGATCGTGCATTTGCCATGTCTTAAAATCCCTTTTGCAGTATTAGAGGTATTACGGCATTCTAAGACCATCGCATAAAAACCTTTACCTGCTATGTAATAAGGGAATATCAAAGAATAAGCACCATAACTAGTTAAAGTACCATCTTCATTCAAGGTGCCAATAAGAGTCAAAGGCATCGGAAAAAATGATGAAGATTGGTAAAAATTATCTTTGATAATAATTTCTTTAAAATCCTTCATTTTTATTTCTCCTTGTTATGAACAACCACCATTGTGGTATCAGGCTTAATAATAATCTTTTCTTTCTTGGTCAAATGATTATTGATATATAAAACATTCTTAAAGTCATATTCTTGGCTTTCAGGTGTATCCGCTAAAGTAAGGGCATTGGTAATTCCAGTAATTACTTTACCAGTTGCATTGACTACTCCACCAACTGCGTTACCAACCATGCCCACTAATGAGGTTTTACCTTTTTCACCAATAAAACCAATCGGTAAATATTGATTATTACTTGATGTATATAAAGCATAGATAAAATCACCTCTAGAATTAAATTCCAATGGCTCTTTTATATCTAATAATTCTTTAGCCTGGCGAATTTCAAAATTGACATTAGAGTCGATATCAGGCATCAATAAATCTTCAAATAATTTATGAGATTCTTCATGACATAATAATTGAGTCATATAAACCGCGACCATCTGATTAGCAATAATAACACCGGATATATTTAAACTTTCCAATGAGAATCTATTAGATGGTTCAAATATTTCTGCGAATACATCAATACCTTCAGAGGCATCTTTATTGGCTTTAATTTTGATTAAAGTTAAGAATACATTGCTATCGACATTTTCTTCATCAGCGTTATTGTCAGAAAGGATAAGAATCTTTTTCTTCCCTTTCACATTTTTCATCTCTTCTAACAATTTATCGATATCGACATCATTGGGTAATATTTGTAAAGAAATGGTTCCTTCATTAAGGGTATTATGATTATCGACACTGACTTTAATAGCGTCGCTTCTATCATTTTGTCCAATGACATATAAATGGAATGATTCTTGACTTAAATTTTGTTTAAAAGGAGCGGAACTTGCATATTTTTTCTTAAATAACGAACGCCTAACCGCGCTTTCAGAAGGAGCGATAAAGTAGAGTAAATTACGTCCATCTTGGGTATCATATCTAAATGCTGGTAAACTCGCTTTATATTTAGTTAATGCTTCATTAACACTATAAGGTTTATCAACTGTATAGAACGAACCACCTCTAAATGATAAAAGCGAATAATATAATTCAGGATAATTCGCATTAATAGCTGACTTTGCAAGAACATGACCGACAATGGTATTTCTTGAGAAAATAGAAATATGAGAATCTTTTAAATCAGGAGAAGCAAGCATCAAATCATGAATGTTCTTTGTTACTTCCGGATCATCAGTTTCAATAACGATATTAGCCTTTTTAGTAATAGACATAACAGTCATTAAAATCTTAAAAGATGTGGAGTCAGTTTGTTTAGAACTACTAAGCCAAGAAGAAGCACCTAAAACAGCGATTGATTCCGCTTTATCAATATTAATTTCTTTTAAAGCTTTTCTAGAATAAGGATTGCCTTCTTTAACAAACAATTTTAAATGCTTTTTTGTGGTTCCTGTTTCAAGAAACAGATTATCGATTTCTTCCTGAATTTCATCGCGTGGTTTACTCGCTAAAATGACAATGGTTTTATTACCGCTCATAAACGATAATTCTCTCGCCAAATTAGCCCCAACTGCTGACCAATCTAATATCACATAATGATGTTTGATTTTCACTTTACCAATGTTATGAATACGACGGTCAAACATGCTTTGTAAAATAGAGGTTGCTAAACCAATTAATGCACCGGTAAAGGTCACCATTTGCAAAACAGAAAGAACAATCTTCATAATGACCACTGCATTAGGAGCTTGATCATAAATACCACCGGTATTCATCGTGAAGACTAAACAATATTCTAAGTTCTTTAGATATGATTCAAGATTCATATCCATAGTAAAACCATTATTCTCTACTCCCCTCATCAAATAAGTCATTATCAATGCCGCAACAGCGATAAGGATAAGATTATAAATGATTAATAGATTAAAAATCACAAAATAAGGATGAGAATAATAGAATAGTTTTAAACGATTAGGTTGTTTCCTTCTTTTCATAAAAAATCCTCGGTAAAAATTAAATATTTTCAATTAATTTCCATTGTTTAACAATATTATTTACTCTTTCTTTAGCGGAATTCTCATCGATGTTATTTAAAAGATAATCATGAATAATGTGAGCTATCTCACGAGCATCTTTTTCATTACATCCACGTGTGGTGACAGCAGCAAAACCAATTCTTAATCCACTAGTTTTATTAGGTTTAAGAGTGTCACCAGGAATCATATTTTTATTCGCAGTAATATTAATTGTCTCTAATTTAATTTGCGCATCTAAACCAGTCATATTAAAGGACTTCAAAACATTAATATTGAATAAATGATTATCCGTGCCACTGACGATATCACCGAGTTTTTCTAATTCATCTGAACAGGCTTTTGTGTTCTTCTTAACGTTTCTAATATATTCTTTAAATTCATCGCTTAATGCTTCTTTAAAACAAATCGCTTTACCCGCGATAACATGTTCTAAAGGTCCACCTTGATAATATGGGAAAATAGCAGAATTGATTTTCTTAATTAGTTCTTCACTATTAGTGAGTATTAGTCCACCTCTTGGACCTCTTAATGTCTTATGAGTGGTTGAGGTCACGATATCCGCATAGGGAAATGGACTCATATGTTCACCTGCAGCGATCAAACCAGCGATATGGGCCATATCCACCATTAAGTAGGCACCCACTTCTTTAGCGATCTCACCAAATTTGGCGAAATCAATCGCATAAGGATAAGCACTATAACCAGTAAGAATGACATCTGGTTTTTCTTTTAATGCAAATTCTCTAATCGCGGAATAATCTAAATGACCAGTTTCATCCAAAGGATAATGAACGAAATTATATAAATGAGATGAGAAACTTACCTCACTACCATGAGTGAGATGCCCACCATCATTTAAGACCAAAGACATAATCTTCCCGCCATTAGGTAATAAAGCGCGATACGCTGCCGCGTTTGCTTGTGAACCACTATGTGGTTGGACATTCGCATACCGGCAGTGGAATAATTCGCAAGCTCTACTAATTGCAAGATTTTCAATCTCATCCACTACTTCACAACCGCCATAATATCTTTTGCCAGGATATCCTTCCGCGTATTTGTTGGTCAAAATAGAGCCACAAGCTCCTCTCACATCTTTACTCGCATAATTCTCACTAGCTACTAGTTCAATACCAATATTCTGTCTATCGGTTTCTTTTTGGATAAGTTCATTAATCGCTTGGTCCATATCATTACCTCCTAGTAGTTACGATATATACGCGTTTCAAACGCTTTTAATATTGTACTACCTTTATCATAATTTGATAAAAGTAATTGATATCCTTCTAGCTCATTAAGTTTTGGTAATTTAATAACTTTTTTGGAGAAATTGCTGATAACAACAAACTCTTTATCGCCTAGTTTTCTCTTATAGCAGAATAAGTTTTTATCCCTTGGCAATAAATCGATATATTCTCCCTCTTTAATAACTTCATCGTTTCTTAAAGAAATAAGTTTTTGATAGAAATGGAAAACACTATTGTCTTGTTTTAAAGAATCTTGGACATTAATTGTCTCTTTATTTTTATTCACTTTTATCCAAGGTTTGACATTAGAGAATCCAGCGAATTCACTATTATCCCATTGCATCGGTGTTCTCGCGTTATCTCTCGAACGAGAATATAAAGTCTTCTTAAGCATTGGCTTTAATATCTTTAATTTCTCACCCATATGATAGACATTGTGGGTTTCTACATCTTGATATTCATCTAAAGATGAGAAATCACCATTAGTCATGCCGATTTCTTGACCTTGATATATAAATGGGGTTCCTTGTAAGAAGAAATAAGTTGCTCCTAACATCTTCGCTGATACTTCACGATATTCTTTATCATCAGTGTTAAATCTACCAACGCATCTTCTCTGATCATGATTTTCAATAAATAAGGAATTCCATCCTTTTTGATAGAGACCTTTTTGCCATTTATTTACGACTTTCTTTAATCTTTTTAATTTGAATTTTCTATAGAACCATTTCACCCCGAAATAGTTATCGACATCCGTGTGATCAAAATTAAAAATCATCGATAATTCTTCTCGCGCTGGTTCTACTAATAACCTAGCTTGATCTAATGTTGATAAGACTGTTTCACCAACAGTCATACAATCATAATTAGCATAGACATCTTTATATAATTCATGGAGATATTCATGAAGCCTTGGTCCATTGACAAAATATTTCTTGCCTCTTAACGCTAAAGAAGGGAAGACAGATTTAAATCTTTGGTCTTTACTAATTAATGTAATAACATCACATCTAAAACCATCGACACCCATATCTAACCAATATTTAAGAATGTCTTTAACTTCTTCTCTCACCTTTGGATTTTCCCAGTTCAAATCCGGTTGTCCTTTGGCGAATAATCTTAAATAATAATCTTCCGTATCTCCGATTCTTTCCCAGGCATCTTCCGCGAAGAATCCAGACCAGTTATTCGGAGGTTTTTTGCCGTTTTTGCGGCCTTTTTTGATGATATAGTAATCTCTATAAGGTGAATTCTTATCACTGATTGCGGACTTAAACCACGGGTGTTCACTAGAAGTATGATTAACCACTAAATCCATGATTAAACGAATGCCTCTCTTGTGCATTTCGCTGAGCATTAATTTAAAGTCATCTAATGTTCCAAATGGTTTATAGATATCTCGATAATTAGAAATATCATATCCATTATCTTCTTGAGGAGAATCATATACTGGCGATAACCAAACACAGTTGACTCCTAATTCTTTAAGATAATCTAATTTAGAAATAATACCGGGTATATCACCCAAGCCATCATTATTTCCATCACAAAAAGAGCGAGGGTAAATTTGATAGATTATCGCATCTTTATACCAATCAGTTTTCTTCATGAGCGTTGATAATATATAGTCTAGAGCCAAAATCTCTCATGACTCTAACTTTGTCATTTAAGCCATTTCCTGACCATTCGGGATGAAGGACTAAACCGGAATTATTTAAAACACTTCCATAAACCTGGCATTTATAATCATCACCTGGAATAGTTTTAAACTTCGCTAATAAACGAACTAGCCAACCATTAGGATTGACATGGAATGGCGTTAAAGCATTAATTAAAGAACCGAATTCTCTAATATCAATTTCTTGTTTCACTACTTCGACATCATATTTTTGATTGTCTAATAATCCCTTTGTGTCTAAATGACATTCTGGAGCGTTGCTCTTTTGTAAAACATTAAAGTGTCCGACTAGAGAAGTCTTTCTATCTTTAGATAGCACTTGCCATTTCTTAAAATTATCGGAATGGCTATCTAATTCATAGAAATCACCGAATTGGAAGATTTCACGATATTTCTTGTAAACAGCGATGTTCGCTAGACATCTTCTCTTATCTAATTTAGGTAGTTCACTAAAGAATAGTTCATAACCAAAGTCACCAAACATCGCTAAATTGAATCTCGTATCAATCGGCGTCTTTCTTACCATCGACTGACTCGGTGAACAAGAGACATGCGCAGAAACTGTGCTTAATGGATAGCCTAAATATGCTCCACTCTGGATAGTTAGCCTTTCATGACCATCAGTGTCATCGCTGGTCCATATCTGTGGGAAATAAGATAAGACACCTAGGTCAAATCTATT
>JAEEHE010000031.1 GCA_016280685.1 Caryophanales bacterium | reverse complement strand
AGTGATTTGACTACCATCTTCGGAAAAAGTCTTTTCAAGGTTGAGGTTCTCATAAGTCCAAACAGCAGGATCGGTGAGATGGAAATCCATCTTTTGGATGAACATATCTTTATAGTCTTCGTATTTGACGCCTTTGATGTTGGAGAATAGGCAAATACCATCACCAAATGTTCTTTCAAAGACGATTTCAAAATATCTGATATGCTGCCAGTCAAAGACACGATTAAAGATGTTCGTACCGGCCGTTCTTAGTTCAAATTCATCGTATTTAATTAAGACAGTTTGCTTGGAATTATTAGAGATTTGCACTTGTTTATGCCAATATTCACCATCGTAGTCAAGGACACGAACTAAGACTGTCGCATCATGACCAGAATAATAGAAATTGAAATAGAAGGCATCTGTGCCATATAATTCACGGTCTTCAGATTTAGTGACAACAATCCAACCATCACTCTTAGGAATGCCTTGGCTAGTATGCTCTTTATCAAAGACAATCGCTAAGGAGTTCTTACCATTACCGAAGAAGTTACTTCTATCGATAGAGATATCCGCGTAACTACCTTCTTTATGTAAAACCCAGTCTTGCTCATCTTCAATTTCAATAGGTATTTCATCGACTTTAATCGATTCAAAGAAGAAATTACCCATCTCGTTACAAACTTGACGATGGTCTTTATTAATCGCGGTTACTTTCCAATAATAGAGGATATCTTTCTTGGGGAGGTTATATTCCAAATCGAATGTCGTCGCGAAGATGTTGCTTTCTCTGACATAAACTTCATCTTCATCATCGGTGATAAAGTTTAAAGTGCTCGCCACTTCTAATTGATAATAATCACAGTTTGTGGCTTCTTCCCACTCAAAGGTAAATCCTTCATTCGTGGAGAAACCATTATCGGGAGCAATTAAAGCAAAACTACCGATTTCCCCGCTTTTACGAGGGTGAACGATTGTTTGTGAATCAAATACTTCGGATTCACTGGATGATGGTTTATTCGTATTACATCCAGGAATTAATAAGGAGAGAAGTAATAAGCCTAATACTATTTTGTTCTTCATAATATTAAAGCTCCTTACTGGATAAAATGACCATCGTACTACCAGGGATATTGATTTCCATCTGGTCTTTGAGGCTCATTTCTAAGACGGCGTTTTCTTTGACAAAGCCGTCATCCCCTAATTTCAATTCGCTTTCGTTATAGATATAGAGATAAACTTTACCGGAATCATTGAAGTTTTCCGCCATACGGAAAGTCTTAGTAACGGGCATCGGATCTCTATTGATACCCACGATGCCTGCGTATTCTTGGTTAGGTCCGATAACGCCCATACTTCTAAATGTGGAACAAATATCGGGGTCATTCGCGCCATAATCAAAGATTTGACTGCCTCTTCTCATTAAATTAGTTAATAAGGTTGAGGAATGATACCAAGGTCTAAGTTTCTGTTTAGCAGCACTATCACTACCTAAAGAGGAGAACATACCCCAACCTTTAGAGGTCATCGTTCCATCGGTGTTATAGATGAAGTGCATGCCATCATCAAAGTCCCAATATGTGACTGCGGAAACACCTGCAGTCGCGGATTGAACTGTGTAGTCCGCCATTCTTAAGCCGTAGGAGAAATTAGCGATAAAAGCGTTGGAGTCGGTCTCTTGATTCTTGCCATCATATAAACCAGCTTCCCAAATATGGGGCATTCTCTCCGCGCCTAATTTCTTATCGGCCTTTTTAACTTTGCTATAAATTTCTTTAATACGCACCGCTAAATTGCCGGTATCGATAATCATGTTTGGACAATAGACATGGAAACCATAATCACCGACTTTTTCTCTAAGGGAGGAATCTTTCGAGATGTTGGTGAAATATTCATTCGTGCCCTCAAAACCGGTTGTGTCACCACCGACGATTTTGATGTCCTTAAAGCCTCTATTATCTAAAGCGCTTCTCACGTTAGAAACACCTTTAGCCCAAATAGAGAAACTATTATTATAGTTTTTACTCTTTCCTTCCACACCGGTATAATTCGGTTCGTTAGAGTTCACAAAATATTTGATACATCTAATACCTTGATTCTTCACGAGATATTCTAAGATATCCGCGGTCATCTTGGCCCATCTAATATCGCTGGTGACTTCGGTGAACATATCATAGGTATCACCACGGACATCACCAGGGACATTCCAACATCCAAAAGCCACTTCGATATCGTGGTCATCACAATATCTGAGGACTTGGATGGTGTTATTCATTAATTTATTGGAGAAATTATATTCCCAAGTATCGTTAGTTTTATCTTTATCGTTCTTATCATCAAAATTGGTGATGAACCAGTCGTAGTTCAACATGCATCTGACGACTTGTGGATTTAATCGGTCCATGATCTTAAGGGAACGTTCCCAAGATCCAGCGGATAATTTATCGGGGTCTTCATAAGTACCCCATTCCACACCTAAACCTTCAAAGTTAGTCAAAACAATATCATCATGACGAAAGACGATATTGTCTTTATCCACATACTTTTTGGTTTTCTTTTGACAACCGATAAGAGAGATAAGACAAGACGATAAGGAAACAATCGCGAGTATTTTACTTGTCTTAATCATAGATTATTTTCCTAACTTTTCGTTGATTTCGTTTAAGATTCTGCCCCAGGCGACATCTTTATTGAATTCCGCTTTATAAGCATCGATAGAAGATAATTTGCCGAAGCAATATTTCAAAGCGAAGGTATTCGCATCTGCGAGGATGGATTCGGTTTTATCATTCTTCGTTTTTGTGGACATCCATTCGATATCTGCGGGTTCTTTGATGATTCTTAATTTGCCATCTTGTTTGGCTTGTTTCATCTCATTGGACCAGTCATTGAGAATATTAAAGGCTTCCATTTCGGTATAGGGGTCATAGGATTTTGTGTCGTTACCTAAGGTCACCATATAGCGGAGGTATTTAGCCCCATTAATCTTCGGACCATATTCGCCATCCGCGCCTCTTTCCCAACCGGCTTCGGTTAAGACGACATCACCATTATCATCGATATAATAGTCATATCCTTCTTTACCATAGATGGCTAATCTAGTGCCTTCTTCAGTTAAGAGATATTCCATGATATCTAAGATTTTTTCTTGCTTAGTTGTGGAGATATCATAGTTAAACATCGTCATGGAGAACCAGTTCTCAATACCTTCTAAAGCGAAGTTACCATTAGGATCTTTAATCTTCATAATCGCTGTGCCATCATTTAAGTTGACATTCTTATTATTTTTCTTAAAGGTCTTTCTCAAGGTGATGTAGTTAGATAAGGAATAGTTATCATATAAAATTCCCGCTAAACCACCGAGATATAAGTCTTTAGCTTTATTCGCAGTAAAGTTGAATTGGTCTTGTGAATAAATCTTATTGGAGACAAACTCTTTGGATTTCTCTAATCCAGCGATGTATTTATCACTAGTGAAAGCATTAATAGCTTTACCATTTTCATCTTTAGTGAAGCAGTGAGGCGCATCTTTATAGAAGTTAGTGATAGAAGGGAAGCCCCATGATTCATCCACTAAAGTGGAAGCTTGTTTAGAACCGCTTAATTCTTCAAGGTTGACCTTAAAGGCATTGACTAGACGATTGAATTCTTCCCAAGTATAGACATCGCCTTCTTTATAAACTGGATTCCAATCACTTTGAGTTTGTCTCATCTTCTCATCGATTTGTTTGGCCCAATCACGACGATAGACATAGGTGAAGTTAGAGAAGTCTTTTTGGGGATTAGAAATATCGTTTGCGATGGGAATACCATATAATTTGCCATTGATCTTTAAAGCATCGACATTGGTGATGTTATTGATCATATTATTGAGATTTGGCCATCTCGACATATCATCTGGTAAAGCCTTAATCATCATGTCGTCGACCCACTTCTCATAAGTGGAACCGAAGTTATAGGCTTTTAAGTTGAAGTGAATGACATCGGTTAAGTTATTACCGTTAATCGCAGTGTTGACCATGCCATCCCATTCCGCGTAGTCGTAGTTACTAGCTTTCACATGAACGCCGAATTTCTCGTTGATCATTTCCGTATAGGTATCACTACCCTCCCAGGTATCAAAGTAGACATTCTTGAGATTTAAGATAAGACGTCCGTCTTTATCATATTTGTCTTTTCCACTTTGATTACGGTTACAACCCGCGAGGGATGTAATGGAGAGCAAGGTCATAAGACCCATCCCTAAAATTGATTTTGTGTGTTTCATAAGATAATAAATCCTCCTTATCCTTTAATCGCACCAACAACAATACCTTTTACAAAGAATCTTTGTAAGAAGGGGTAAAAGCACATCATCGGAACGATGGTGAAGAAAATCGACGCCATCGTTAAACCTTGTGAGAATCCTTCTTTTGCATCGGGATTTTCAATATTAGAAGATACTTTTGTAATCATTGAACGTAGGACCATTTGTAATGGCCAAATATTCCTATTATCAGGAATGAATAACATCGCGTTATACCAGGAGTTCCAGTTACCGACCGCGAAGAATAAACCGACTGTCGCTAACATGGGGAGAGATAATGGTAAGAAAATCTTTACGAAGATGATGATATCGTTCGCACCATCGATCTTTGCACTTTCTTCCATCTCTGCTGGTAAAGAAGCGAAATAGTTACGCATTAATAGCATATTGAATGTATCAATCGCGCCAGGGATGATCATGACCCAGATGGTATTCATCATTCCTAAATCTCTTATTAAATAATAATAAGGAATCATACCGCCACCAAAGAACATGGTAACTAAAATCATATTCATGACAAAATTCTTACCGGTCCATTTATGTCTAGATAAGGCATAACCGGTAATCACGGTGAAGAATAATTGATATAAAGTACCGCCGATTAATAAAATCATCGTGATGCCAAAACCTGACCATAATTGATTATCGGTAAAAACGTGTTTATAAGAACTCAAATCTAATTCGGTCGGCCATAATAACATATTGGAACGGAGATAAGCGCTTTCACTAGAAATAGAAATGACAAAGGCATTCCAGAAGGGGAAGATAATCAAGAAGGAATAAATTAATAAGATGACTAAGATAATGATATCTAAGCCTTGAATCCTTCTGTCTCGATTGGAACGACGTGGCCTTAAAGGAAGTCTCTCTAATTGATTCTTTTTCATTAGATAATACCCCTTTCTCCACACGCTTTGGCGATTCTATCCACAGTGATGACTAAAGCAAAGCTAATCACCGACTTAAATAGACCGATTGCCGTGCCGACACCTGCGGAATCACTACCGACAATCGCGTGGTAATAAATATATGTATCAATGATGTTGACGTCTTCTCTAATTAAGGGGTTACCCAAATTAAGAATTTGGTCAAAACCTGCGGAGAGAACGCCACCAACAGACATAATTAATAACAAGATAGCGACTGGCTTAATACCGGGAAGGGTAATATGCCAAATCTTTTGCATACGTGTTGCACCATCGATATCCGCAGCCTCATATTGGTCTTGCGGAATACCCGCCATCGTTGCGAGGTAGATGATGCTTCCCCAGCCGGCCTCCTTCCAGATATCGCTAGCGAATACCATCCCGAAAAAGAACCCTTTATCCGCTAAGAAGTTCGTTCGCCCTCCTCCTAAGAATTCCACTAAGGAGTTCACCGCGCCATTATAAGCGAATAAAGAGAAGACGAAACCGGAGACGACAACCCAGGATAAGAAGTGCGGGAAGGTCACGATAGTTTGAATGACTTTCTTGGTCTTCACCATTCTTAATTCGTTTAATAATAAAGCGATTAAAACGGCACCTAAGAAGGAAATAACAATCTTCACAGAACCGATAATTAAGGTGTTTCTAAAAGCTAACCAGAACTTCGGCTCTTCAAAGACTCTGATGAAGTTATCAACACCATTCCATGGAGAATCGAGAATACCGAGTTTAGGTTTGAAGTCCTTGAAGGCCATTAAGATGCCATACATCGGGACATAGGAAAATAAGGAATAGAAAACGACCGCAGGCAAAATCATGAAGATCAAATATTTGCTTCTATAAATCTTGCCCCATAGTTTCCTAAAGGGATTATTACGTTTGGCAATTGTAACTAGTTCCATACGTCTTTATCTTTCGTTTTCTAAAATATATTCAATAACAGTGTCAATATCAGTAAATAAGAGTTCGGTGACCGTATCCGCTCCACCCGCGTAAATCGCGATTCTTCCGGTCTTAGAGTCCGCTAAACAGGAAACGGGGAATAAGACATTAGGAACAAATCCCGATGTCTCATAGATGGTTTCTGGGGCTAATAAGAAAGAACCGCATCTATGTAATACTTTGCTCGGATTATCTCTATCGACGATAAACGCACCGATAGAATAAACTAAGCCAGAACAAGTTAAATTCACACCATGGAAAAAGACCAACCAACCTAAATCGCATTCGATAGGTGTCGGTCCGGCACCGATTTTCGTGCCACACCACCATTCATATCCTTTTTCCATGACATGTCTATGATGTCCCCAGTATTCTAAATCTTTAGAGAAAGAGACAAAGATATCGCCGAATAATGTATGACCGGAATCGCTCGGTCTAGAGAACATCGCATATTCGCCGTTAATCTTTCTCGGGAATAAAACACCATTTCTATTGAAAGGTAAGAAAGGATTATCCACTAATTCGAAATATTTAAAGTCTTTGGTCTTGCCAATACCTAATGTCGGGCCATGGTTAGAAGTGCAGAAAATGATGTAATAGGTGTCATCAATTTCTGTTAAACGAGGATCATAACCATATTCCATTTTTAATGGATTACCATCTTTATCATGGAAGACAATAGGCTTTTCATCAAAGGTGAAATTAATACCATCTTTAGAACGGCCTAAAAATAGATAGGGAATACCGGTATTGGTATCCGCACGGAAGACACCGATAAATTCTCCTTGATAAGCCATCACCGCACTATTGAAGACACGGGAAGCTCCTTTAAAAGGATTAACTTTGATAATGGGATTTTTTGAATAACGCCAAATGGGAGAATCGCATCCTTGAGGACGAGATTCATATGGCATATTCTTTAATTCTTCTCCATAGATTTGATGCTTCATATTGATACCTACTTTCTATTAATTTCTTTATTGGATTCCCGTTCGACGAAATTACATTTAATAATGACTTGGGAATAAGCAATTTGATGAGATTTGATGGAATTGGCAATGTATTTCGCCACTTCTTCACCAATTTCCTGTCGCGGAATATTGAAGGTGGAGAGTTTGGGAGAGATGAATTCTCCTGCTTTGATATTGTCAAATCCAATCACTGATATATCTTTTGGAACTTTCTTCTTTAATCTATCGATGGTCTTATAAGCGTTAATCGCGATGATATCATTCGCACAGACAATCGCACTGATCGGATATTTATTTAAGGCACTAGTGAGCAATTCCTCATCCGCATAATTCTTCTTACTATTGTTAAAGATTAAAGAATAAGGAGTGACGATATCGCTATTGGTGGCCATACACGCCATAAAGCCTTCGTGTCTCTCTCTAAAGGAAGTACTATGAGAATCACTACCATAAAAAGCGATATGTCGATGTCCTTGAGCGATTAATCTCTGTGTCGCCAAATACATCGAATCATAATTAGAAAACTTAAATTGTGTGGCTTCCGAATAGAATGTTTTAGGATCGACCACTACTGTCGGTTTATGTTTTTCAATAACGACATCCATAATCGCTTGTGGAGTCACGTGCATGACGATATAAGCGCTACAGGAAGTGTCTTTTAATTTCTTTAATAAGAATTCATCGATATTCTCTTCGTCAAAGACGAAATATTCCATAATAAGGTTATATCTCGATAATGTAGAAGAGATAGAGGTGATGATCGGTTGCCAGAAATCTTCTTTAAATAAGATACGGTTAGAACTGATTAAAAGAACGCGATTAGAAGTGACTTTATGCACTTTTAATTTAGAAGTGTCATAGCCGAGTTCAGTCGCTTTTCTAATAATTTTCTCACGCATCTCTTCAGAGACGTTATTTTTGCCGCCTAAAGCCCTCGACACTAAACCTTTAGTGACGTGACATTCATCAGCGATTTGTTGTAATGTTGCTCTTTTCATATATTTATATACGGGAAAAGGAGGGCACTATCCCTCCAATTATTTTTAATAACTATTGTTGATTTGCTCTATAAGGACTGACAGTATAGATTTCAATGTTATCGACAAATAATGTTGCTGCACCCACTCTATTCCAATCCATGAAGATAACAAATCCGTAATAGACTAAGTCTGGATTAATATCAATTTCGAAATGAGTCCAGTCACTAATAACTTCAGTTCTACCGAAGTCACCGATTCTACAACGTTCATCTTTAGTAGCGTTTTTCGGTGCACTTTGTGAATAGGCATAAACCTTTAAGCTGCCGAGAGCCGCACCGGTATTCTTCGCCCAGAAAGAGAATTTCGCACCGCGATATGCCATCTTTTCGGAACTACCATCATACATACCCCAAGGCATATATCTCATAGCAGCACCGGTGGAATTCTTTAAGGAGAGATAATGATTGCCACTTTCCGTATCGGTAACCATTTGTAATTGATCACCATCACCTCTTAAGAGGCTCCATTTAGAACCACCCCAATTAGTGCTATCATTAGCATCACCGCTATAATATTCGGAATAATAAGCGCCACGGCAGCCACTTCTTTGTTCTGGATGATCTTTATTGCCATTCCACCAAGCGACACCATCTTCGGTATAGGATTCAAAGTCATCTAATACTTGTACTGCGTGAGCATCCATATCGACAACTTCATCACCCATTGAGCCAGAAGAAGAGAGATATTTAAGGTGTTGACCACCATCAGTGAAGACACCAGTATAAGTTAAAGTTTCACCATCTTCTTCACCGGAAATACGAGATTTAAAGGTAATTTGTTTACCGGTCATTTCATAAATACCGTTATAAGTAAGGCCTAATAAATCCGGTAAATAAATCTTGCCAGTACCATTATCTTCTAAGGTTAATCTCACTTTTTGGTGATTAACGGTAGTTTCAGCGGTATATGTTTTATATAACTTAATATCTTCTTTAGCAGTGAATTCTGGTTCATCTAAAGTGACGAATTTGAAATCATCAAAGAAAGCGGAATAAGGCGACCCATTAGCGATGACAGGTGCTTCAGCGTAGAATTCGATTTTATTGATATATTGATTGATATCATCTTGATGGATACCAACCCAGTCAGCGACGGAAGCGATAGATTTACCCGCTTCACCCCATAACTGCCAGTTATCATCAGCGAGAGGAATGATATATTCAACATATTCGCCACTGGTAATATCAACTTCATAACGGAAATAAGGAGAATAAGTTTTACCTTCGATAACCACTGGTTCGGTATAAATTAAAACTCTAAAAGTACAAGCGGAAGGAATCATTAAATTGAACTTCAAAGCGTTCGCGGATAAGGTAAAAGGACATTCATCATAAGACTTAGCAAATTTATAGCCGACACCATTGGTCCAAGCATCAAACTTCAAAGATTTTTCACCTTGTGTGGCATTTTGACCGAGAGATACTGCGGCTTTGGTATCTTCTGTCCAACCGCTATCTTTATATCCTAAAGCGGCCCATTTTGCTTCTAACAAACGACCATTGCTCGTATAAGATTCAAAATTATCAATGATTGTTTCTTTAGCGTAATCCACCATCACTGCGTTGAAATCAGTATCTTTAGTAATGGCTTGATCGATATTTTTATCCCATTTTCTAAATCTGGAGATAACATTGGGATCATCGGTTTCTTTATCAGCGACTTTACCATCGAATGTCGCTTTGTCACCTTTTGCCACTTGTTTAGTTTGAATGACTTCACCATTAACTAAAAATCTAACAGTAAAGGTTTCACCAACTGGTTGGGATGATTGTCCACTTTCACCACCACTTTGTGATTCATTCTTTTTGGTGTTGCAGCCACCTAAAATCAAAGTGGACATGAGGGCAAGAGATAGTAAAATAAAACTTTTCTTAGTCTTCATAAATGTTCCTTCTTTCCATTATGGATTGTTAAAGAGTTTACTCTTTGATAAGAAAATTATAATTCGAAGAAAAAGTGTTTATAAAGTATAAACTAATAAACATATGGTAATTTTTTGTAAACATTTATTGAAAGTTTACGTTTATTCGTAAACATTTTTATTATTTCAATAGCCACTTATCTTTGATAAGAACACCTATTTATGCTAATAGATATTTAAATATTTTATAATTTCTTAATGTTGTTTACGAAAACAAAGTTTATGATTTAAATATGAAAAATGAATTGAAATTTTTATTCTTAATGCCTTTATTATTCAGCGCTTTAGGATGT
>JAEEHE010000030.1 GCA_016280685.1 Caryophanales bacterium | reverse complement strand
TATATTTGACATAGATACGACAAATTTAATTTTTTAAAACGGAGGTAATTTATCTATGAAAATGGTCAAAGACAAACAATTAGTAGTGGGTGCTGACTTGGCAGGTTATCCATTAAAAGAAGTAGTCTGTGAACACGAAAGAAAGAAAGGATGGGAAATCCTCGATTTAGGTGTTAAAGCAGATAGCGATCCCAAGGACACAGACTTAATGTTCCATCGTGTCGGTTTAAGAGTAGGTGCGGAAATCTCTGAAGGTAATTATGAAAGAGCCTTAGTCTTCTGTGGCACTGGTATGGGTATTCATATCGCCGCTTCTAAATGTCCACATGTCCACGCTGGTGTCGTTGAATCTCTTCCTGCCGCAATTAGAGCAATCACCGGTAATGGTGTTAACGTCTTAGCAATGGGTGCTTTCTATGTGGCTCCTCAAACCGCATGTGATATCGCCGATGCTTATTTAGCCAATTCCTTAGGTTCTGGTTGGGAATGGTGGCATAACTTCTATGAATTCCATAAATTAGCCATCGATGAATTAGAAGCCTTTGATTATGAAGAATATAAAAAGAATGGTTTCAAAGTTCATAAACTTGGAGATTATGAACTCACTTTAGATTTCGATAAGAAACCTGAATAGTTATAGATATCAAAAAACAAATGGTCCATCAAATTAAGATGGGCTTTTTTGTTTAAAAAGAAAGGGCGTGAAGCCCTATCTTATAAATTTTAGGTATTTTATTGAAGGTCGAGCATTTCGCCTTTTATCGCGTTGATATTGGCATCTGTTAATCCCACAACAGTTTTTAAATAGTTTGCGATTGCGGATGATAATTTATGATCGCTTGTGCCATAGGCTTCTATCATGTGGTTATACATCTTACCAAAGGCCACTAGGTTATCGCTATCATCTTGCATAACACCAGTGTTATCGAAAGAATAATTCTCACCATCTTTGACGATATTACTTCTCCATCTTCTTCCCATATAGAAGGAAGTGATTTCATAATCTATCGCTAAGGTTTCATACGGCACACCTAATAAACCATCTAATAAGAAGGCAAATGTACCAGTTCTATCCGCACCGGCAGAACAGTGGAAATCAATTGGATAGTTATTACTATCGGTAAATAATAAGAAAGCCTTTCTCAAATTATCAGCGTATGTTTGACTGAACGGACGATTAGGATTAAAGTTCGGGAAGATATAATCATTATGCCAATAACCGCAGTGCTCTATATTAATAGAGGGGTCACAAGCATCACCATTAACATCTAATCTTAAATCGATTTCTGTTTTTATATGTAATTGATTGACTAAAACATCAATCGCTTGTGAATTAGCATATGCTTTATTCATATCTGCCGAGCGATAGACTTTTCCATAAGGAATAGTGATGCCATCTTCAGTGACTTTACCTCCGCCATCACGCATGTTGGAAATATTGCCCGCTTTTATAAAGCGTAACCATTCATTATTAGAGAAATAGTCTTCTTTAAGAAGTGATCCATCAGTGTCTAACACTTCTACATAATACGTTCTATTAGGTATTAGATTATAGATAACAACATTACCATAAGCTAAGCCATAAGAATTCAACCATGTAGTGGTATAAGCGAGATTTTGGTGTTCTTCATCTTCATAAAGATTGATAGTGGCACTTCCTAATTTTTTAGGATTAGGGAAATTGATAACAACTCCATGCGCGTCATCACCTGTATGATAATTTTGATGATAATTATAAAGATATTTAGCAATATCACCCTCATCAGTGAAGCTTAGTAAGTCTTTTACTTGGCTAGGAAGTAAGGAAATATTTTCGCCATTATAATAGGAAATTTCACCAATATACTCGTATTTTGCAGAGAAAATGAGATCTCCGGTGGTTCCTTTTTCCACAGTTACAACTTGGCGAATATCGGAGAAAAGATTGGATGCCCAACCCAAAAATAAATATCCGTCTTTATGAGGATTATTCAATGTAAAGGTTTCTGTTTCCGCTGTATATCTATCGGGATTTGGAGCGTCTAAAATACCACCTTGTAGTGAATAAGTAATTCTATATACAGTTTGTTCATCTTCACTGCTGGATTCCGATTCAGATGCTGATTCTGATGATTGTTCGCTTTGGCTAGGAACTGGTTCATTAGAACTTTTATCTGGTTTTTTGCTTTGGCATCCCGTTATTAAAAATAAAAGCAACGCAAAAGATAGTATCTTTACCACATTCTTTTTCATAATATTTTCTCATATTTATCAACATACTAACACAATGAAGGATGAAAAGTTTTATTTTTTCTTTGCCTTATTTTCTTCTTTATTGATTTCTTTCATTTCTGCAGCATCTTGTTTTCCTGCGGTTTCATTATAGAAGTTAACAATAATGGAGGTGATGACTGCTACAACGACGATACCATAGGCACCTAAGAACACTGTTAAGATTCTTCCGATCGGTGTGACTGCGGTAAAATCACCAAAACCAATTGTGGTGACAACCGCGAAGGAATACCATAAGGCATCAGGGAAATTAGTGATACCATCCTCATAGAGCATGAACACTAAGGAGAAGGCAATCATGATGGTGAATAAGCCCAGGATAATTTCTAAAGCAAAGGTTCTCATGATGATTTTGAATAAAATTTTCACTTTTATTTGAGAACCAGCATTGCTAATAACTTCGATAAAGGCGGTGATTGCGACGATTGTGCAGATGATTAATACGACATCGCTGACATTTCCGCTTTCATTAGGAATAAACAAAGCAATGCCTAATAATAACGCAAATAAAATGATGACCGCATTATAGATAATATTTCTAACCGTTTTGTTTTGTAGGATTTTTAAAACCCTCGAGAAGATTATTGATAAGCAATATAAGCCTCCCGTTAATGAATATAGATAGGGATTATCTTTTGCGAATAGAATTATGATACCTAGGGCGATATCAAACACTAGCAAGGACAAGAATCTGATTAAACTTAATTTGGTTCTTTCTTTCAAAAATGTCACGAGTCTAGATAAACCCAAAACGATAAAAATACCCAATAAATAGATGGAAGCGTTATCAACGTTATTTTGTTGGATTTGCGTAATCGCCATAACTGCGAATACTAACACTAATGTTGAGAAGACACTTCCTAAAACAATGAGAAGAACTCTTAATGCATCAGCACTGAGAGCAAAACGACTTTTCTTTTCCATTGTTCTACCTCCGTTATCTTATGAATAATAATGTATTTGATTTTTTAATAATAAACAATCAAACTTGTAGATTTGTTAAAAAAAGATTAAAACAAGAAAAACAATTATTATTGTTACATTATGTAAATCGAGATGTTTATCGGATAATGATTCTTTTAATTATTTATAAAATAAAATAATATTACTTAGGGAGAAACTTAATATGGATAACGAATTCAAATTTGGTTTTTGGAATTACTTACCACTCGGTATTATCGATAAAGACATCGTCTATAAATGGAAAGATATGAATTGTAATTTATTTATGTCATTCCGTTTTATGGAAGGGCAAAGTAAAAAAGAAGACATGATTGCTTTATTAGATGAAGCTCAGAAAGTCGGTGCGAAAGTCATCATCAATGATGAAAGAACCGAATACTTACGTCTAAAAAAGATGTCAAAAGAAGAATTTGTTAAAGGTGTAAAACAAGCTGTTAAAGATTTTGGTAGCCACCCCGCGGTATTTGGCTTTTATGGTGGAGATGAACCTGATTCTACACAAGAAGATAATTTCATCTTCACGATGAAGTTATTAAAAGAATTAATGCCTAACCATTATCATTATGGAAATTTAAATCCTTATTGGTCATCTTTCTTATCTGAACCACAAGAGAATCATAGGGAAGATTCATATTACTATCAAAAGATGAATCGTATGATCGAAGAAGGTCATATGGACATTTTAGCGTTCGACCAATATACACAATGCTTCGATGAAGATGAAAACCAAAAAGAAGGTGTGAAGAATTTCATTGTTTCCGCGAATCATTATTATCAAATTGCGAGAAATCATAATATTCCTTTATATATTTCCGTCTTATCGATTGATCATTTTAATTATCGCGAACCAAGCGAGGCTGACATCAGATGGCAAATCAACGTGTGTGCGGCTATCGGCGCGAAAGCGGTTATTTGGTTCTATTTCCACCAAAATGCGCAAGATGTGTTTTTTGGAGTTCCTCCATTCTTAGGTGAGAAAGCCTATATCACACCGATGTATGGAAGAATTCAAAGACAGCAATACATCTTTAATGAGAGATTTAAAAAGGTGTTTGATCAAATTGATATCGATGATTTCTTCGTACAAGGTGAGGACTATGGCAAATTAAATTACCATTATGGTATCCATGAAGATATCGTTAAAAGATTCGATATCCGACATAAAGATAGACTGGCATTAATATCCTTTGGCCATTATCGTGATGATCCAGAACATAAAGTTGTCTTTGTAATTAACGGAGATCAATTTAAAGTCAATGCATTCTCAATCTATTTTGCTGATGGAGAAGAAAAACATTTCCGCTTGCTTCCTGGCGAAATGATCATGTTTGATAGAAAATAATCTTCGATAAAAAGAGCATAAGAAAAGACCCATTTGTTAGCGATTTAACATTTGGGTCTTTTTTCCTACTTTATGATCGTTCCCGCTTTTTCTAAGAATGCTTCTTTTGCATTATTTAGTGATGCGATGATCGCTGTTTTGTGAGGACAATCCGTTAAAAATTTCACACAAGCATTAACTTTAGGATACATACTTCCTTTTGCGAAATAATCACCTTTTAAATATTCTTTCATCTCATTTAATGAGGTATTTTTAAGGACTATTTGATTATCCTGTTTATAGTTTAGGTACACATTATCGACTGCAGTCAATATAACTAGATAATCAGCATTTAATAATGCTGCAACTTTC
>JAEEHE010000003.1 GCA_016280685.1 Caryophanales bacterium | reverse complement strand
CGTCTCGGAAAAATTAAATGTAGAAGCTTTAGATGTCACTAATAATTTAAACGAAAAAGTTGATACATTATTTCTTGTTAATGCAATGTATGCAGCAGACATCGATAAAGAAGTGAAAAAGTTCTTAGAAGATAATAAAGATAACATTGGTGTATTAGTTAACATCAATAGCGCTGCTAGTGGAGCTTCCACATTAAAAGCGGTGAAAAAGGTTTGTGACAAGAATAATATCCCTGTCAGCGAGCAAGAATTCCACACTGTCGCTTCTTGGATCTTTATTAATAAAGGTAGACCCAATGAAGAAGACTTCAAAAAGCTCGGTGAATTCTTAGAACAATTCTTAGGTAAATAATCCCAAATGATTTTTTATTAGGGAGAACAAATATAATCATGAAAACTGATTGGTTTTATCGAAGTAAATTTGGATTATTTGTCCATTGGACAACTTTTACTTTATATAAAGATGATAAAGAAGTGATGACCGCTGATTTCAATAAAAGATTAAGCCTTTATAAAGAAGCAGTGGATAATTTCCCAGTTAAAGAGTTCGCTAGGCAAATAAATTCTTTCGGTGCGAGATTTGTTATTTTTGTTACGTCTCACGCGGATATGGTTTTACCATTCCCTTTAAAAGAATTAGATGAAATTATCCCTAATTGCACAAGCAAAAGGGATTTAGTTAGAGAACTAATAGATGAACTAAAGAAATATAACATCAAACTGATACTTTATTTTAATGGTGATGGTTTTAATAATCCTGAATGGCAAAAGGTTTCTATGTGGTATGAAGATCCAAAGCAACACGCTGAATATTGTTATAAAATCACTAAGGCCATAAGTGATAGATATAAAGATGATATTGCTGGATGGTGGATTGATGGTTGTTATCTTATTGATTACAACAATAGATGTGGCGAAAGATATGACTTTAAAAAATATAAAGAGTGTTTAACAAGCGGCAATAAAGATGCGATTGTCGCTTTCAATATCAATGGTGCGGAACCTTGGACTTTTAAATTAGAAAATATATCCGATTATCAAGCGGGAGAATTATATTGTCTTGATGATAGACTTCCTAAAGGAAGATTCTCTGGAGAAGGTGGATCTCAGTGGTTCTCCTGTTGCCTTATGGATGACTTGTGGGTCCACGATAAACCTGGTGAAATAAAGTCAAAATATGACGATAAAGAAGTTATAGAATATCTAAGAAAAGTCTTCGATAATGGTGGAGTTTTTGCTTATAACTGCGCTTTATATAAAGATGGGTCTTTCCCTGATTGTGAAATTAAACAATTAACCAATATTAAAAAAGAATTCCTATTATAATCTTTTGTCTAGTGTTAAATGAACATCTTTTATGATGTTTTTGATATTGCTTTTAATTATGCATTTATAAAGTGATATCATATTTACGATAAAGGATAATTAAACAAGTTTAATAGTTATGAAAAAAATACTTATCGATCCTCGCTTGAAATGGTGCAAAGCCAATCTCCATTGCCACACTAATCAGTCGGATGGCTTTTATACACCTAGTGAGATTAAAAAACATTATATGGAACAAGGTTATTCCATCGTCGCCTTCTCTGACCATGAGATGATTTTTGATAATTCTTATTTAACGGATGAGAATTTCGTGGCGATTACCGCGACTGAATATTCCATCAATCTTCCTTCTCCAAATGGTTTTAGAGATGTGGTGACTATCCATATGAATCTCTTTAGCAAAGATCCTCATAACCTTTTCCATCCGGGAGCGAATATCAATGCTTTCTCCGAAAAACAAAAAGAATTATTTAAAGAGAAATATCATATGGATATTCCTTGTGATAATTATCAAAGAGTGTTCACACAAGAGAGTATTCAAGAAGTGATTAATAGAGCGAACTCCATGGGCTTTTTAGTGCAATTTAATCACCCTAATTGGTCATTAAATACCAGAGATGATTATATGAATCTTAAAGGTTTATGGGCTTTAGAAATATTTAATTATTTAACCGAAATTGAAACCGGTGCGGAATATTGCCCTAATATCTATGATGATATGTTAAGACATGGACATAAATTATATTGTACGATGGGTGATGATAATCATAATTATCAAGGATCATTTGAAGGCTCCTTTGGTGGCATTACCTATATCGGTGTAGAATCTCTCACTTATGATCATGTTTATAATGCGATGAAAAATGGTAACCTCTACTGCACGATGGGACCAATTATCAAAGAACTCTCTTATGATAATGAGAAAAAGATTGTTCATGTAGATTGCTCTGAAGTAGTGGATATCATTCTCGTCGGATATAACCGCACTTTCTATCATGTCTATGGGGAAGATTTAACTCATGCAGAATTTATCCTTAATGGACAAGAAAAATATTTCCGTATCGCCATTAAAGATAAATATGGCCGCTATGGAAATACTCATGCTTATTATCTAGATGAATTAGACAAATAATGAAATATAAAGAACTCTTCTTTTCCTATAGAGTTATCAAAGATAAATTACTAGATTACGGGTTTACTTGTTTTTCTGATGTTTACACTTATGCAAAAGATTTTATGAACGATGAATTTCAAGCGTTAATCATTATTGATGAACGCGGTGAAATCCATGGCAAAGTGGTGGAAAAAGCTTTTGATGAAGAATATCACCAGATCGAAAATGAATCCTTCCGTGGTGGTTTTGTGGGAGCAGTTAGAGAAGCTTATCAAGAAATACTTCTAGATATTAGAGATAAATGCTTTAAAAAAGAGATATTTATCTCTGATCAGGCTAATAGATTAGCGATGTTAATAAAAGAGAGATATGACGAATCTCCCGATTTTCCTTTCGCTGACCCACATATCAAAAATTATGGAGTGTTCCGCTATAGAGGGAATGATAAATGGTATGGCTTAGTCATGAATATCAATAAGTCGGTTTTTATCAAAGATAAAAAGGATGTGTTCGTAGATGTTATCAATGTGAGAATTGATGAGAATAAAAGAGAAGAAATCATCAATTACCAAAACATCTTCCCTTCTTATCACATGAATAAGCAAAAATGGATTTCGATTATTCTCGATGATTCTTTATCAGATGAAGAAGTGATGACATATATCGATTATTCTAGAAATTTTATGATGTCAAAAACATCAAAGAGGAAATCATAAATTACACTTTGCTTGTGGAGACATTCCATTGCCAGTTGTGATTGCACATCGGATTTTCATCTTTAAAGCCATCAAATGGAATGATTGTTTCTTCTAATTCGGGAATTCTTTCCACGTGGTTATTTAAATATTCATTGACGATAAAATATGCATATTTGAGACGGTTCTTTAAGAAACCAAATCTTCCATCGGTCACCTCATAACCTTGTGGTTTGTTTTCTTTTAACCATTGGAAGCGATATAGTTCTTCGAACTTCTCAAATCGTTTAATGGAATTCTTAATATCTAAAAGATATTTCTTTAAGTTTTCTCTATCGTTATCCTTATAAGCTTTTCTTAAATGAATACCTAAAGTAACTTTGATTTCTAAGAAGGAGCAAAATGCGGAGAAAGTGGAATAGACATAGGAGAATTTCTCACTTCTTCTCGAAGCTTTTTTAAGTTCTCTTGCTTTATCTTTATATAACGCAGAATATTCTTCTTTCACTCTTGTATCAAATAAACCTAATAAGGGATCTTGGAAGAAGAAAAAATAAGAATTATTTTCATATGGTAATAACTTTCCATTTAAATCATTAGGGCTTTCTAAAAGTTTCCATGTTTTAAAGGAATCGTTGAAGACCGCTTTTAAGAGGGAAGACAATCTCGTATTAGAACAATTACCTTCAAAATCGAAAGTGGAATATAACGCTATAGAGACATAATCGGAGATGCATGTACATTCTCCTCCATCATCTCCCCAAGAAGTGACGAAGACTTCTTTAATGCCATTTTTAATCGCGGATTTTAATCCTGCTCTAGAGATATCTAGAGTCTGACAAATATTAGGAATGAATCCAATCCAGGAAATCGCTCCACCCGCGTAGATAACTTCTTTACCGGTATCGATATTCATTTTGAATTTCTTATCATATGTCGCTACATCAGGAGTGTTATAGTCCCAATAGACGAGACCGACATCAGGGATTAAGGCTTTAACATCATCGCTGAGTTTATCGATATCGTACCAAGAACCATTAAGCTTCGCGTTTAATTGGAAGAACATATCTTCCCACATCATCGGTTTGAGTTCGTATTTCTTACATAATTCAACAACTTTATTTAAATGTCTTAAGAAGGCTTGTGTCTTATCGATAACTTCATGGCGATAAGTAAAGATACCAAGACCTAAATCAAAAGCTTCATCCATACCGATATGAACGACATCAGTGGTGAACATCTCTTTGATGGTTTTAAGCATCTTCTCAATGAATTTATAAGTAATGGGATCATCTACTAAGAGGGTTTGCATACTTTCTCTTCGATCCGCATAACATGTCCATTTCAACGCTTGATTGAGATGGGATAAGGTTTGAATACAAGGAACGATTTCTACACCGAAGAGAGAGGCGTAGTCACATAGTTCTTTAATTTCTGCTTTCGTGTATCTACCTCTTAGATATCCGAAATAAGGTTCGCCTTCCATCTCATAGATATCTTCGATATATAAAAGGAAACGATTAAGGCCTAATAAGGAAGACACTAAAACCATTTCCTTGGCTTGCTTGATATTTAAGACTGCATTTCTAGAACAATCGTGCATCACTCCGTTATGGTGGAAGTGTTTATGATATTCGATGTGATAGTGGTCTTTATTAATATTTTCTTTGATTAATGATAATCCCCGAAATAGAGAGGCTTTTTCACCATATTTAATTAATACGTCATTTCCTTCTCTTTTAACGCTTAAAAAGGCGATATCCTCGCATTTCTCGTATTTTAATTGTAAATTTGCAAAAATGTTTTCACCTAAATAAGCAATCGCTTCTTTAATTGCTTGAGATAATTCATCCATAAATATAACTCCTATAATAATCTGATATTGTTTTTGAGATTATATGCTTCAACATTATTGATATCGATATTGAGATAGACGGTATCACCGATATTCATATCTTTATCGTTAGCAAAGATAATATATTTTTCCCCAGTGGGAAGTTCTATTTCAAAGAATGATTCTTTTCCATAATCAAAAATCTCTGTGATAACTGCAGCTAAACCATCATCATGAGATAGATAAGCGTGATAGGGAGAGAACTTAATACCGATTTTATCTTTGAACGCTTTATTTTCTTTTAAGTTGAGAAGTTTTAATCCGATCTTCGCGTTAGTGGTGAATCTTCTATCTTTGATTAAGATGTCACAGCATGTTTCTTTAACGGTTATTTCTTTGTTCTTCTGGGTGATGTGTTTGACAGGGACTGTTCTTTTCATCACCAAACCTTCGATATTATTTTCTAAGCAAAGTGGTTCGACTTGATTTTCTTCGTTTTCAAATTTAATACGTTTGATATCGATATCTAAAGAGAGGTTCTTACCGACTTCTAATTCATTACCCATATCTTTAGTGAAGAATAAATATTCATCACCGTTTTTAAGGGTGAAAATATCTTTTTCTGTCGTTTTATTAATATGAGAAATAGTGGTTTTAATCATATTACCTTCACTGATAGCATCAGTGGGGATAATTAAATTATAGGTACCATTGGCTAAATCTTTTAAGATAGGAGGAAGATTGATCTTGCTTCCATAAACATTTAAGACACCATCTTTCACTTGACCAATAGTTTTAATATAGGCAGGTAAACGCGGGGAGATAGTTTCTTGTGTTTCATCATCAAATAGATGCATCTGCTCTAAATTGAGAGAGACTTCGGTAATTTCATCTAGTTCTTTATGATAACCAGTTTCCGCGCGATAGATAATTCTCGTAGGTGATTGACCGATAATATCATTTCCTTCTAAATTTAAATCTGCATATACTTGAGCGTCGACACCTAAATCTTCGATATGAGAAACACGGCATGCCGCTTTGAAAGGATATTTTTTACTATCAGGAGAAATGTGTTCAGAACGGATACCTAAATCCACAAGTTTTTCTCCGGTTAAATAAGAAGGGTCAACACGAGAGAATAAATCGATAGGGGCATCGATTTTTATATCGACATCAGCAAATTCGATGGTGACTATGTCTTTGTTTTTCTTAATTAATCTCACCTTTAAGAAATTCATTTGAGGTGTGCCGATAAATCCAGCGACGAATTTATTATTAGGGTAACGATATAAATTCTTAGGAGTATCAATTTGTTGGACAAAGCCATCTTTCATAACGACAATTCTTGTGCCCATCGTCATCGCTTCCACTTGGTCGTGGGTAACATAGATAAATGTCGTACCGAGTTTTTTATGGAGCTTAGAAATCTCAGAACGCATCTGGGCTCTTAATTTCGCATCCAAATTCGATAGTGGCTCATCCAATAAGAAGACTTTTGGTTCACGGACAATCGCTCTTCCTAAGGCGACACGCTGTCTTTGACCACCGGAAAGGGCTTTTGGCTTACGGTCGAGATATTCGCTGATACCGAGAATCTCCGCTGCCGCTCTGACACGTTGATCGATTTCCGCTTTGGGCATATGACGGAGTTTTAATCCGAAAGCCATATTTTTATAGACAGTCATATGTGGATATAATGCGTAGTTTTGGAAAACCATCGCAATATCTCTTTCTTTCGGTTCGGCATCATTGACGACGAGGTCATCAATTTTTATTTCTCCGGCAGTAATATCTTCTAAACCGGCGATCATTCTTAAAGTGGTGGACTTACCACAACCAGATGGACCGATGAAGACAATAAATT
>JAEEHE010000029.1 GCA_016280685.1 Caryophanales bacterium | reverse complement strand
AGGTACCAATTTAGTAATTGGTTGTGGTGCTGATACCAAATCTTTAGTGCTCGTTGAAAAGAAAGCAATTTCTACCTCCATGGTCGCCGCTGGCAGACAAGTTGCCCTCACTAAAGAAAACGCTTTAGCAAGAAATATTTTTGAAGAATATTTCGTTGAAAAAGCAGCGGTTGAAGAATAATTTTTAAAACAATAATCTTTTATGAAGAGTAAAAGACTAATAAAGATCCTTTTAGGCATAGCCTGTAGCGTTACCTTTCTTTCAGGCTGTGCCGCGAGGGCATTAGAAAATGAAATAAATGTCGTCTTTCTCAACGAGGGGCAAATAGTTGATAAAGGCGTAGTTACCCAATTTAAAAATATCAAATCCCCCACACTTAGTAGCGCTTATGTTCCTACTGATTATCGTTTCTTAGGTTGGACATGCTATTCATTCAATGAATTAGATTTAAGTAGCGCCACTAACTTTAAGAAGCAATATATCGCTGGTGGACGTATGGTCCATTATATGGAAGTCGCTAAATTCGCGAAAAACCAAACCGTTACATGCGAAGCTTTAATCATGCACAAAGATGATATTCCTAAGGATTATCATTATGCGGTGGTCGCCTGGTATGACAAAGCTGGTACAAGCGGTCTCAATCAAGCGAAGATCGATGGCTTTACGACCATGCTTAACAATCATTTAACCGCACAAGGTGTCAGTGAAGAAGATATTAAATCTGTCGTCGTGCGTGGTTATTCCGGCAATGTCGGTCCAACCACTGGACAAATCCTATTTGATGATGATGTCGATATCATGCTCGGTTGGGGTAGTGTCAGCAATATTACAACAACTGGTAGCATTCCTGAATCTATGATTCGTGAAAGCAAGGAATTCCCAGTGACCTATAACGGAGAAGTGAAAAACCGTTATATCCATCGTATTAGTGATAACGCTGGTGGTGTTCAAGTATTTGAATATCTCCAAAGCGAAGAAGTCGCGACATACTTCAATTCATAGTGAAAGGAGATAAATATATGAAAGCCAAATATTTACGTGTGGCCGAGATATTAGAATTTGTCTTTGCCTTCCTCTATGCCTTAGTGACAGCTTTATTCTATTCTGTCTCTAATAATCTCTACTGGATGTTCTTAGTGTTCGGATTATTGTCCCTATGCTTAGGACTCTATAGCGAATCCATTATCAATAGACTTCATAAAGAGAATAAACTCAACAAAGTTGATTTTATCGTCTTAATCGTTATCACAGTCTTATCCGTGATTGATTGCATTCCCTTACTATTCAATCTCTTAGCATTACTCTCTAATAGTGAATCTAAGACCATCACTGTGGTAAATGAACAATATCAAGAAAAAGAAAAGAAAGAGAAGAAATGGTTCCAAAGACCATCTGTCATTATCGCGATGACTTCTCTAGTGATGATTTTCGCTTGTAGTTTCGTCGCTAATAGGTTTGAGACCACAAATGGTTCTGTCTTTGTTAAAGATTATACTTTAACTAAGAAAGACACCGACCAATATAATAAAGGTCAAGATTTAAATGGCACGTCTTACACTATTGATGATCCTCATGTGAAGGTTTCTTATACTTTGTATAAACCTAATAGTGCAACCGCCGAAAATCCATTACCAGTCGTCTTTGTCGTTCCTGGTTTTACCAGAACTAAAGCGACGATGGCCCAATATGCGATTGAATTATCAAGACGTGGTAGTGTGGTCTTCACCATTGACCCAGGTAGCCAAGGTGCAACCACCTATGGTGGCTATGAAGTCGATGCAGAAGGAAACTATGTTTTAGACGCAAATGGTAAAAAGATTCAAAATTCCTATTCCGTGGCAAGAAGTGGTATGGGTTACTTATTACAATACGTCTATAACAATGTCTATAGATTCGATTATATCGATAGAGACTATATCGGTTTAGTCGGCCACTCTGCCGGTGGTGGCGATGCTTGTAAATTAGCCGCTGACTTTGCGGGTGAGAATTATGAAGAAAGTATCGTTAAAGCCTTATATATCTCTGGTTATATCAAGACTTCAGCGGCTAATGTTTTCTATAAATTAAAATGCAATGCTGCTTTATCTTATGCGAAATACGATGAAGGTAGCTTCCGTTATCAAGATGAGAACCAAGCTTACGAAGTAATCGCTTTAAGATTTATCAATGAAGTGAATAGCAAGACCGCAGGTGATAATGGTAAATTCGATGAATTCATCCAAGACTTTGATTATGGTGATTTCTCTGCAGGTACATATCGTATTATCCATCACGAGGATATTAATCACTGTTTTGAGATGTATGATCCTTTATCCATCAGCAATACCACAAACTTCTTTAGAAGGTCTTTAGGTTTAAAGACTTCCATGGATGATTCTTCACAAGTGTGGTTTGGTAAGGAATTATCTAATGGTTTATCCTTAGTCTTCGCTTTCTCCTTAACTATTTCCTTAATCTATGTGGTAGTGACTTATGTGCCATTCATGAAGTCCCTCGCTAAAGAAGCGGAAGAAAGAAAAGCAAACGAACAAGAATTTATTAATAAATATTCCGGTGATCCGATCGTGAGACAAAAAGTGGGTACGGAAAAGACTAATAAGAGCTTTGCGAAGAGATTAGTCTTCTGGTTACCAACTATCTTAACGGCGATTATCGCCTGTTTAGACTATGTCCCCTTAGCGAGATTATCAATGGACTTATTCGAACAAGCCGCGGGTAATATTTATACATATTACTTCCCCGCTAGAATGATGAACGCCGTCTTTATGTGGGCAGTTATCAATGGCGCGATTGGTTTATTAGTGTGGGTTTTAACTACATGCTGCGAAAATCTCTATTACTTCATCTATCAAAAGATTAAAGGTGGAGAATCTCGTGTCGATTGGTCCAAATTTAAAGGCCTTAAAGTTAATCCTCTTAATTTATTAAAATCCCTCGGTTTAGCGGTTGTCTTATTCTTCACATTCTATGGAGT
>JAEEHE010000028.1 GCA_016280685.1 Caryophanales bacterium | reverse complement strand
TTTGTAAAAAAGGAGAATAATTATGGATGAAATCGCATTAGATGCACAAGGTAGAATGAACAAATCCATCGATTCACTTCGCCAAACTTTAGCGACTTTAAGAACTGGTCGTGCTTCCCCTGCTATCTTAGCGGGTATCGAAATCGACTACTATGGATCGATGACCCCCATTAATCAAATCTCATCTATTACCGTTCCAGAACCACGTCAATTATTAGTTAAACCATATGACAAGAATGATGTTAAGGCGATTGTTTCAGCGATTAACGCTGCAAATATCGGTTTAAATCCTATTAATGAAGGTTTAGTTATTCGTTTAATCATTCCGGCATTAACCGAAGAAAGACGTATTGAAATTACCAAACAAGCCAAGAGATATGGCGAAGAAGGTAAAGTAGCAATTAGAAATATCCGTCGTGAATATGTCGACTTAGTTAAAGAAGATGATTCTATGAGCGAAGATTTCCAAAAGAGAGCGCTCGACGATATCCAAAAAGTAACTGATGAAGCGATTAAACAAATCGATCAAATCGTCGCTGAAAAAGAAAAAGAATTGTTACAAATTTAAAAGGAGAATACATCATGGCAGAAAAACCAACAAAGGTCTACCACGTCAGCAAACGCGCTAGCGATGGCAAATGGCAAGTCTTCATCAGAGGCAGCGATAAAGTCATCAAATTATTCGCAACAAAAGTAGAAGCAGAAGAATACTGCGAAAAAATGGCGAAGAACCAAGGTGCAACCTTAATGGTCCACAAATCCAAAGGCGCGAACAAAGGCAAAGCCGACAAAGCCAAAGTCAAAAAAGGCAAATAGTCTAATATCTAAAATTGACCATCAATCAACTGATGGTCTTTTTTTATACACATTATATTTTTTAATAAGTGAGTTTATTGTATAATAAATCTCGGTATTATTATGGCTAATGCAAATCAATTATTACATATCGCCTTCATTATGGATGGTAATGGACGTTGGGCGAAAGCGAGACACTTACCACGCCACTTAGGACATAAAGAAGGATGCGAAAGAGTGACTGATATTTATGAAGAATGTTATGCCTTAGGAATTAAGGTCATGTCTTTATATGCTTTTTCTACGGAAAATTGGAATAGACCGAAAGCAGAAATTAACCATCTATTTTCTTATTTAGAGATTTTCTTTAAAAAAGAAATTAATCGTATGTTAAGAGATGGTTGCCGCATTATCGCCTCTGGTGATTTATCCAGATTACCTTTAAAAACTCAAAAGGTAGTTAATGATGCGATTGAAAGAACTAAAGACGGTAAGAATTTCACTTTCAATATCTGCCTTAATTATGGTGGCAAAGCAGAAATCGTCAGAGCAGCCAAATTATTCGCGCAAGATGTCAAAGAAGGCAAATGTGATATTGATAATTTAGATGAAACTAAATTTGAAGATTATTTATATACAAGAGGTCTTCCTCCAGTGGATTTATTAATTAGAACTAGTGGAGAACAAAGAACTTCCAATTATCTTCCTTGGCAACTCGCTTATGCGGAATTTATATTTACAAAAACTCCCTGGCCTGATTTCACCAAAGAAGAATTACATAAATGTTTAGACGAATTCAATAATCGCTCCCGTCGATTCGGAGGTATTAAAGAAAATGAAAAATAATAAAGAGATCATTCAACCTAATGAGTTGACTCAAGAGACTAAAGCTTCAATGAAAACGAGAATCATTAGCGCGATCATCGCGTTAGTGGTGGCGGTTCCAACCATTTTGGTTGGTGATATTTTCTTTTTCATCGGTGCGGTTTTTATCTTATTAGTCAGCACTTATGAAATTATCCACTGCGCGAAAAAGAAATATAATCCAGCTTTATATATTACCGCTTTCATTTTAGCGGTCTTGATGACTTTCTGGCCGGCGATTAGATCCATTCCTGATTTCGTTAACGGGACGAAAGAATTTAACTGGCATATTTATCCAATGTTCGGAGAGATTTATATTTCTCTTCCTGTCTTAGCATTAGGTATCTTCGGATTATTCGTCTTAGTTTTAATTGATAAAGGTTTCACTGTGAGAGATGCTTGCTTTATCTTCACGATGATGCTCACAATAACCATAGGTTATCAGTCTGCATTAGTGGTGAGATATTTACCATCTCAAGCTCATGCTGCGATTCATGGTTCGACCTCATCATTTAATTTGTATGACAATCTCGAATCCGCCTTATTGATTATCTATATTCTCATCGCCACATTTATGAGTGATGTCGGTGCTTATTTCATCGGTGTCTTCTTTGGCAAGCACAAAATGTTAGAAAGAATTTCTCCTAAGAAAACATGGGAAGGTTTCTTCGGTGGTGTTTTCTTCTCCATCGCTTTCTCATTTGGTTTTGCGATGATTTTAATGGCCACTGGTCATCCATTAGTGGAAGGCATTTTAGATATGGAACATTGGTACATTGTTCTCATCCTTTCCACTTTATTACCATTAGCAGCAGTCTTAGGTGATTTTGTCTTTAGTTCTGCAAAAAGATATTTCGGTATTAAAGATTTTGGAAATATCATTCCTGGACATGGAGGAATGCTCGACCGTTTAGATAGTGTTATCTTCACAATGATCACTTCCGGTGTCTTCCTCTCTTTATTCCAATATTGGAGTCAATTTAATAAATGAGAAATATTTGCTTATTAGGTGCGAGTGGATCAATCGGAAAACAAACCATTGATGTTTTATTAAAACATCGTGATGATTTTAAATTACTCTCTTTTTCCGTCGGCCATCACACTAGATGCATCTTTTCTTTAATAAAAAGATTCCCAGAAGTGAAATCTATTTATTTAATTGATAAGAAGAAAGCTCAAAGATATCAAAATAAATATCCTCATATCAATTTCTTTTATGGAGAAGAAATGCTTTTCTTAATTAATAACGATGTTGATATGGTTGTTAATGCTTTAGTAGGTTTTGTGGGATTAAAGCCCACTTTATATGCTTTAGAACAAAATAAGATTGTCTGTCTCGCTAATAAAGAAGCTCTAGTAGTGGGTGGAGAACTCGTTAATCAATTATTAGAAAAAGGACAAGGTATTCTTTATCCCATCGATAGTGAACATTCCGCGATTAAAAAATGCTTAATGGTGGATAATCAAGATGTCGATAAAATTGTTTTAACAGCGAGCGGTGGTGCTTTCCGCGATTATAATCGTGAACAACTTAAAAACGTCACCAAAGAAGATGCTTTAAAACACCCAACATGGAAGATGGGACAAAAAATAACCATCGACTGTGCCACAATGATTAACAAAGCTTTCGAAGTTATTGAAGCCCATTATTTATTCAATTATCCCTATGATAAAATCGGTATCAAACTTCATGATGAAAGTCATGTTCATTCCTATGTTGAGTATCATAATGGATTAATGCGTTTAGATGTATCTAAACCTGATATGCGTAATCCCATTAAACTCGCTTTATACGAATATCAAATTCCCTTTGATACTAAAGTCGTAGAAAGTTTAGATGATTTAAAAGGATTGCATTTTCATGACTTCAATCCTAACCGTTACCCGATCGTTGACCTAGCGAAAATCGTAATAGAGAAAAAGGGTGGTTATGGAGCGGTCTTCAATGCATCTAATGAAGTGGCAGTCAAGGCTTTCTTAAATGATGAGATACCCTTCTTGGCAATAGAAGAAATCGTTAAAGAATGTATGGATAAATATCAAAACGAAAATATTAATAATTATGAACAATTGCAGCAAATTGACCAAAAAACACGTCAAATTGCCCTTGAATTAGTGAAGAAATGGAGGAAACAACTATGAATGTATTAATGACAATTCTATATATCTTGTTATTCGTTGTTTGCTTATCCGTTTTAATCATGATTCATGAACTCGGTCATTTTACCGCAGCGAAAATTTTTAAAGTTTATGTTCAAGAATTCTCCATCGGTTTTGGTCCTGCCTTAATTCATAAAAAGAGAAAGAACGGAGAATCATATTTCTCTTTAAGAGTCATTCCTTTCGGTGGATATGTCTCGATGTATGGAGAAGGTGTAGAACTAGAAGATGGTGTACAAGTTGATGAATCAAGAAGTCTTGAGGGAATTAAAAAATGGAAGCGTGCGATTATCTTAGTGGCCGGTGTCACAATGAACGCCGTTTTGGCTCTTCATCTATTCTTTATTAATAACATCGCTTTCGAACAAAAGATGTGCTATTTCAATGCGATGACAATTGCAGAAGGCAGTAAAGCTGAATCTGCTGGTTTAAAGACATTAGATGTTCTAGCGATTGATAGTTACGTGACCACGAACGATAAATATTTTAGTGGTGATAAACATTTAATCGACGCTAATGCGACTGTCACTTATAGTGACAATATTGTTGATAATGTTTTTGCTTATATGGATTTATCATCTCTAAAGAATTATAAAAACCTCGGTTTAAATAAATTCTTAACATTATATGAATCTCAACCAGGAGAAGGAGAACAACATATTATTTCTTCAACTCCTATTGACATGGGAGCAAAATTTATTTCCGCTACTGTTAATTTCCAAACAATCGTGTTTGAGGAAGAAACGGATAATTATCATTTAACTGATCATCCAATCGTTTTAGAAAAAGATAGTGATGGTGGTTTTGAAGATTTTGGTTATAGTTTATATCTAGATGTTAAACCTCCCTTATCATTTGGTAAGGCGATAGCTCAATCATTTGTGGATTTTGGTCGTTCTGGTACCGCTATCTTTAGAGCGTTCGGTTCCATGTTTACTAAAGAAACTTGGTCACAAATGGGTGGTATTGTCGCTATCGGTTTTGAATCCACAAGTGTTTTGCAAAATCTCGGATGGGGTAAATTCATCTATTTATGGGGTGCTTTATCCGTCAACTTAGCGATTGTGAACCTCTTCCCATTCCCTGGATTAGATGGTTGGCAATTACTCGTTTTAGCGGTAGAAGCTATCTTCCGCAAAAAGATTCCTAATAAGGTCAAAACAATTGTTTCAATTGTGGGATTGGTATTACTTTTCGCCTTCATGGGTGTATTATTATTTAAGGACGTATTTACTTATATTTTCTAATTATGATGTCGGATAAGATGGTTCGTTTCCTAACTAGTATTAAGATCAATAATATTGATGATTTTGATCTTGATTTTGAAATGGTGGGATATAACCGTTTTGATAAGAAACAACTCGACATGGTGATTGTGAAGAAAACACCATGGCAATATGAATTATTAAGAGAATTCCAAGATGGTTTAGAAACCATATCTTATAAATATCTTTTAAGATTTTCATATTTAGTGAGACCTAATTTTGATGATGTCTCTCATCTATTTGAAGATTGGTATCAAACATTATATCGTTTACCACCTAATCTCAACATGTATGGAGAAGGTGACGATAAAATCTATATTGAATATGCAGACGAAGCAGAGAAAGAACAATATTTAAATGCCATTATCGATTTCCGCAGTTTCTTAGAATTCCTTTGCTATGACTTTGTCATTATTGAAACTATCAAACCAAAAGAAGAAGAACAAGTTGTTATCAGCGAGAGAAAATTAAAGAAGATTATTAAAGAAGCTGATAAAGAAGCGGAAGAAGCAATATCTAATGAAAATAATGAAGAAGAAGTTCTTGATTCTAGTAATGTCGCCGAACAATTAGAAAAAGAAAGAGAAGAAATTAATAAGAATGTTGGTGATACCTTCTTAGAGATGGCTAGACAAAATCTTCAACAGATGATCGAAGATCGTAAAAGAGCCCGTCTTAATAAAAGAGGTAATTATCAACCTATCGATAATATAGATTCCATAACCGCACAGTCTGGCAATGTCGATTTTAACGGTAAGATATTCTCTATTGAAATTAAAGAATTCGGTGGTCGTAAGAGATTAACTGTCGGTATTGGTGATGCGCAAGGTGGTGCTATCTACCTCAATATGTATGAGAACAATCAAGTCAATGATGACGTGATTAAACATTTAGTGAGAAACACTAATGTTCGTATTAGAGGTGTCGCCTATTTAGATGACTTTAATAAGTCCTTACAAATTAGAGGACATTATATTGATATCCTCCCTCCTGATGAAGTGGCACCTGAGCCTAGTGAAGAACATCGTGTGGAATTACATTTACATTCACGCATGTCAGCGATGGATGGTGTGGGTTCCATGGATGAATATTGCGAATACGCAAAAGCGTTAGGTCATACCGCGATTGCCATTACTGACCATGGTGTGGTGCAAGGTTATCCTGATGCCCAAGCCGCAGCGAAAAAGACCGGTATTAAAATGCTTTATGGCTGCGAACTCTACATGGTGGAAGATAAGCTTAACGCTATTAAAAATCCATGCAATGTCCCATTAAATAAAGCAAAATACGTGGTATTCGACTTAGAAACCACAGGTTTAAGTTGTCGTTATGATAAGATTATCGAATTTGGTGCAGTGAAGATTGAAAACGGTTTTGAAACCGGTCGTTTAGATATTTTAATCAATCCCCAAAGAAAGATCCCCCAAAAGATTGTTAACTTAACAAAGATTCATGATGATATGGTGAAGAATCAACCGACTATTGATGAAGCCTTTGATAAAATTTTAGAATTTATCGGCGATGCGATTTTGGTCGCTCATAACGCGGCATTCGACTATCCTTTCTTACAAGAAGAATTAAAGAGATGCGGTCGTCAACCATTACCGAACTCAGTAGTGGATACTTTGCCATTATCGAGATATTTATTCCCTAACTCACGCGCTCATAACTTAGGTGCATTATGTCGTAACTTAGAAATCAATTATGATCCTGATGTCGCCCATAGAGCGGACTACGATGCCAGTGTCTTAAACGAAGTATGGCAACCGATGATTTCTTTATTAAATAAGATTAAACCTGGTATGACACATGCTGATTTAGGTGATTTACAAGCTACTGCGGAGAATTATAAACACTTTAGGCCTTTACATGTCACTGCTTTAGCGAAGGATAAAGAAGGTCTTAAAGATTTATATAAACTAGTTTCTATCGCTCACACTCAATACTGGGCAGAAGTCCCACGTATTCCTCGTAATGAAATTGAGAATTTACGCAGTCATTTATTAATCGGCTCCGCTTGTATGAATGGCGAAGTCTTTGAA
>JAEEHE010000027.1 GCA_016280685.1 Caryophanales bacterium | reverse complement strand
TTACTAGATTTTTCCAATAAACCATATACTGGATTCTTACTCGCTATTTTCTCTTTGGATTACAATATTCCAAATCTTAACGCTTGGGACAATAACCTTTTAAAACAAACAGGTGATATTAACACCAAAGCTAAATTCTACGATGCAACTAATTTCTAAGTAATGAAAGGAGATTTGTATGAACAAAAAGATTTTCACATTGGCGGCCACGTTGATGATGTCGCTCAGCATCATGGGCTGTCAAAACAAGAGTGGTAGTAATGAATCTTCCTCAATCATCGAAGATGAATATGGAGAAGATGAAGTCGCTGAAGAATTAGTCTTACCGAAAAATGTTACTGATTGGGAATTAGATGACACTAATTATGATTCGTTAGCGGAACAACCGACAAACTTAATTCGTGTTTTCTATCACCGCAATGACAACACTGACACTTATGCTAACTATAAGTATTGGCGCATTTGGGCATGGGATACCAATGGTGGCAATGGATGGTGGTATGAATTCACTAAATATAATGCCTATGGTGTTATTTGTGAGATTCCTGTTTCTGCTGTCGCTGCTAATGGCGTATCGATTGATAAGATGGGCATAGTAATTACTACCTGTGCTTCACAAACAGCCACTTGGTCTGGCACATATAGCAAAGATCCTGATTCGGATTTATTCGCGGAAATCAACGCCTCTAACCCCGGTGGTATCCAAAGAGTGTATTGCAAATCTGGTACTGAATCAGTCTATTATTCTCAAGAGTCTGCATTTATGTCGACTTTAGATTATGCGCGCTACACTGATATGAGTGTGATTCGTGTGATTTTTAATACTAGTAAAAAGGATTTCCAACTTTATAAACCGAGATTCAATATTACAAAAAATGGTGAAAAAGTGAGCAATTTCACGATTAATGATTTCAAATCAACTAAAAATGGTGGCGGATTTCAAGTTGCGGCTAACTTAGTGTTTGACCAACCATTCGCCTACACTGATGCTGTAAAGATCAATTATAAGATTTCTGAAGCTTATACATGTTCTTCCGATGTCTTAATGACCGCTATCTATGATAGTGAAGGCTTTATCAATGCTAATAATTATACTGGCGATGATTTAGGTGTCACCTTTGATGATGAAGTGAATACCACAAAAACATTCTTCAAAGTTTGGGCTCCAACATCCAGTTCAATGAAACTCAATCTCTACGCTAGTGGTGATTACCGTGTCGATGCCAAACCTGAACATACATACGATATGACCTTAGGCGAAAAAGGTATTTGGGAATATACCGCTAATGAAGATTTAGATGGTAAATACTACACATATACTGTTACCAATGCATTTGGTACAAATGAAGTTGTTGACCCATATGCCAAGAGTGCCGGTTTAAATGGTAAACGTGGAATGATTTTAAATTTCGCTAGACTCAATGAAACTGTTACTGGATGGAATTCTGATGAAAGGCCTGATTTTGGTGAACCAACTGATGCTTCTATTTATGAGATTCATGTTCGTGATATGACAATTAACCCCAATAGCGGTGTTGAAGAACAATTACGTGGTAAATATTTAGGCTTAGCGCAACGCGGAACTAGATATTCCGATGAAAGAGGCGAAGTAACCACTGGTTTAGACCACCTTGCTGAACTTGGTATTACCCACGTACAAATTCAACCAACATATGATTATTCTTCCGTTAACGAAGAAGAAAATACCACTCAAATGAGTGAGTCTAATTATAACTGGGGTTATGATCCACAAAACTATAACTGTTTAGAAGGTAGCTATTCCACTAATCCGAGCGATGGTGCTTGCCGTGTTAGAGAATTCAAACAGATGATTCTTGCTCTCCATAGCAAAGGTATCAATGCGATTATGGACGTAGTTTATAATCACACATCGAGCTTTTTAGACAGCAATTTTGAAAAATTGGTGCCATATTACTATCACCGCACAAAATCCGCTGGAACAGCCTATAATGGCTCAGGATGCGGAAATGAAATGGCCAGTGAAAGATACATGGTTAATAAATTTGTCCGTGAATCTTGTAAATTCTATACTGAAGAATATCACTTAAGCGGTTTCCGCTTTGACCTCATGGGTTTAATGGATAATCAAGTAATGATTGATATCTATAAAGATTGTTCTAAGATTGATAACAAGATTTTAATCTTTGGTGAACCTTGGACTGGTGGTAGCAGTAAACTTAAAAATGGTACAAAACCAGATCAATTAACTAATCAACAAACTGTTCAAGGCTCTTTAGCACAGCCATATTTCGTTGGCGATGGAGTTTATGTCGGTGCCTTCTCCGATGGCTTTAGAAATGCCACTAGAGGGGATAATGGTCCTGGTAAGGGTTATGTCCAAGGAATGAAAGGCGACGCTTCCACATTAGCCCCCGAATTCCTCGGCGTCTTCAATGCTGGACAATCTAATGTTGAGCCACAACAAGTTATCAATTATGTCTCATGCCATGATAACTACACATTGTTCGATCAATTAGTGCAAACCGTTCCATCTTCCAATTTAGAAAAAGCTTATAAACAAGCTGAAGCTTTAGTGTTCACCGCTCAAGGCGTTCCATTTATGCAAGAAGGTGAAGACTTCATGAGAACTAAAGCTTATGAAGAAGATGGCGAAACTAAATATTGCCATAACTCCTATAATGTTGGCGACTTCATCAACAATATGGACTATGACTTAAAATTAGAAAACGTCGAAATGTTTAATTACTTCAAAAACTTAATCAATAAACGCGTTGCTAACCGCGCTTTAAGATTACATACTAGAGCGGAAATTAATTCCCATGTCACTGTTTCTACTAGCTTGGCTAATAGTGGTATCATTCGCATGGATGTCACGAATGTCGATGGCGATTATATTGTCATTCATGCCCAAGCAAATGGCGGACTCGATTTAGGCGGTAATTATCGCGTGATTTTCTCTTCGACAGAGAATTTCCATGATGGTGATGAAATAAATAGTAACATTACTGTTGCTGCTTACGATTCCCTTATCTTGAAGAGAGTTAGTGCTTAATGAATAAAGTAAAAAGGCTCAGGACATATCCGATTAAATCGTTAACGATATTTATGGCGATTTGTTTTGTTGTGTCTTTAGCCATGATTATTCTCTTTGCATTTCTAAAAAATGAAGACTGGATTATTCGTATTCTAATCTTTGTTTTTTGTGGCATTTTTGTAATAGCGTCGGGAATAATTCTCTGCCATCAATTGTTCTTTTATGTTTCTGTTGATGATGAGAATTTCTATGTGCATTTTCTTTTCGGATTCCACAAAATACCGTTGAGAAAAATAGAAAAAGTCCGCAATATTGATGGATTTTATTGCGTTTTCGCAGACGGCAAGAAAATGACGAACTTCGCTGCGAACACTAAAGAAAGCCAACAAATTATTGTTTTCTTGGAAAGAAAAAAGATTAAAATTGATTGGTAAAAATAAACACTATAATTTTTATAAAAAAGAGTTTACAATATTAATTGTACTTAGACACATATTATAAAACAGACTTTTCGGAGGTTTTTTATGGCTAATTTAAAATTAAGTCACATTTACAAGGTCTATGAAAATGGTCACAAAGCAGTCAATGATTTTAATATTGACATTCAAGACAAAGAATTCATCGTTTTCGTCGGTCCTTCCGGATGTGGTAAATCCACAACATTAAGAATGATCGCCGGTCTTGAAAAGATTACTTCTGGTGATTTATTTATCGGTGATACTTTAGTGAATGATATGGAACCAAAAGATAGAGATATCGCAATGGTGTTCCAATCATACGCTTTATATCCACACATGACTGTTTATGAAAACATGGCATTTGGTTTAAGAAATAGACACATGCCAGAAGATCAAATTAG
>JAEEHE010000026.1 GCA_016280685.1 Caryophanales bacterium | reverse complement strand
TTTTTTCATCTGGATAGCTACGTGAATCATAGTCATCTAAAATTTCATCTTCGATAGCATCGATAGCGTCTTGTCTTTCGAGTTTATCAAAGATAGAAATAGCTTTCTTTAATCTCTCATTAGCTCTATCGGTAACATCTTTTTCAATTTCGGGATCGCACTTATAAAGTTCGATTTCTCTTTTTGATTTACCGATTTCTTTAATGATTTCTTCTTGCCAAGCACATAATTTCTTAATAGCTTCATGACCGAACATTAAAGCATCGAGCATGACATCTTCTGGTAATTGATCCGCACCAGCTTCGACCATGTTAATGGCATCTTTAGTACCAGCAACGGATAAATTTAAGTCACTATGTTCTTTTTCTTCCACTGTGGGGTTGATGATGAATTTGCCATCAACTCTACCGACTTGAACACCGGCGATTGGGCCATCAAATGGAATGTCAGAAATGCCTAATGCTAAGGATGAACCTAACATTGCGGTCATTTCAGGTGTGCAATCTTGATCGACAGACAATACTGTGTTAACGATTTGCACTTCGTTTCTAAAACCTTCAGAGAACATTGGTCTAATAGGACGGTCAATGAGTCTGGCGGTTAATGTGGCGTGTTCACCGGCTCTACCTTCTCTTCTTCAGAAGGAACCAGGAATTTTGCCAACTGCGTATTGCTTTTCTTCGTAACCAACTGTTAGGGGGAAGAAATCGCCTTCTTTAGGCTCATCAGAACAACACGCGGTGGAAAGAATAACTGTTTCGTTTAATCTCACGAGGACAGCGCCATCAGCTTGCTTAGCGATTTCGCCAGCTTCGACGACGAATTTCTTTCCTTCGAATTCTAATTCGAATACTCTTTTCATTCTTTTACCTCTTTTTCAAAATATATACGGATGTATTATAAACAAAATAAAACTCAATTTAAAGAGTTTTAAATATAAAAAAATCACCTTGCGGCGATTCTTTAGATTGATTCGTGATTATTTACGTAATCCGAGTTCAACGATGAGCTTTAAGTAAGCTTCACGATCAGTTCTGATGAGGTAGTCTAATAAACTACGACGTTGACCAACTAAGATGCTTAATGAACGTTTGCTAGAAGCATCGTTGTGGTTTGCTTTCATGTGAGCGGTTAAAGCTTTGATTTGTTCCGTTAAGAGAGCGACTTGCACTTGGACAGAGCCGGTATCTTTTTCGTTCTTACCGAACTTCTTAACGATTTCAGCCTTTCTTTCTTTTGATAAAGCCATGACTGTTCCTCCTTTTTAAATTCTTAACTATCTCCCGGGAAAACGTTGAGGATTCGTTAACCTGAGGGGTAGTCGCCGAAATATATGATATAGGTTATGCAATATTATTGCAAAAGTTTTTTTGCTTTTTGTTTATCTTTCATTAGTTGATTCTTTAATTCCTCTAGTGAATCAAACTTCTTTTCGTCACGGATATACTTGATAAAATCACACATGATAATTTTACCATACAACACCCCATTAAAATCTATGACGTGAACCTCGATTAAAGGTTCTCTTAACGGGTTAATTGTGGGGTGAGTACCGACATTTATAATCGCTTTATATTTTTGCCCATACACATTAGCGTATCCGATATAGACACCTGATTTTGGGTAGACATAATGATACTCTAATTTTAGGTTTGCTGTCGGGAAATCAATCTTTTGTCCATTCTTCAATCCTTCTGTAACAATGCCGCTGACACGATATGGTCTACCGAGCATTTCCATGACTTCTTCCATTTCGCCTTCTTCGATTTTTGCTACGATATTTCGCGAAGAAATCTTCAAATTGCTGATATTTTCGAAGTCTTTGACCTTTACATTGAAGAATTGTTTGAGATAACTGACATCTCCTTCCGCTCTTACGCCGAACTTATAATCCGGTCCACAAACAATTTGATATGGGTTGATTTTTAATAAAACTTTTTGAATGAATTCATCTTTGGTGGCATTTAAACTGACGCGATTAAAATCCATCACGTAGAAATAGTCCACTCCCATCTCTTCGAATAGATCAGCTTTATCCGCGATAGATGTGAGACAAGAATCTACTAATTTTTGGCCGAGGACAAAAGCGGGCGATTGACTAAAAGAAAGTATGCCTAATTTATAACCTTCTTTTTTAGCACTCAATATTAGTTTTTGGTGACCTAAATGAACACCATCAAAGAACCCTAAACATAGGATTAAATCGCCAACGGGTTTTAATTCATCGCCTAGTTCAAATTGCACTATTTCCATAATCGTTAATTCCTCGTTGGCAAATAAATTGGCCATTGATGTATTTATAAATTGCAATCACCATATGGTTCTTATCCGCTACTAATACTATATCACGAGAGGCGGATAAATCCGAAGGGAAGGTAACCCCATGACTCGCTTTAATTGCTTGCTTATCATCTAACACAACAACTTCTAAGCATTTAGAGACGATTTCATATGTATCGATGATTTTATCATCAGTAACTTCTGCAATATCGATTGCGTCTTCAATATTAAAAGGTCCAACTTTTGTTCTTCTTAAAGAAATAAGATGACCTAAATTGTCTAATCTTTTTGCGATTTCTTCACCCAAAACTCTAATGTAAGTGCCTTTAGAGACTTTTGCTCGAAAAGTAATTTCCTCATCATGCAAATCTAATAATTCCAGTTCATAGATATTAATATCTCGTGCTGGTCTATCAACTTCAATGCCTTGAAAAGCTAGATACATTAGTTTTTCACCTTTATATCTCACTGCTGAAACCATCGGTGGAATTTGTTTTTGTGGGCCAATTAATTCTTTAAAAACTCTCAAAACATCTTCTTTGGTTGGTGTTTTTATCGGTTTTTCTTCCACTATTTCATTTGTATAGTCACCAGAAAGAGTTCTAGAACCGAGTTTTAATGTAGCGATATATTCTTTATCTAAACCTTCGAGACAAATATTTGTTTTGGTTGCTCTTCCTATGGAAACGAGTAATAAACCGGTGGCAAAAGGATCAAGTGTCCCACTATGGCCGACTTTCTTCTCATGCAAAAGATGAGATATCTTGGTGACGACATCTCTTGAGGTCCAATCTGCTTTTTTATCGATGAGTAAATAACCGTTGTGACTTTTCATTTATCTTATTAGATAATATAATATTTTCCATCATGAAAGCAATTCGCACATTACTCGCGTGTATAAGAAAGGCTGATCAAACTTATAACCTGATTAATAAAGGAGATAAGATTGTTATTGGCTTGTCCGGAGGTAAAGATTCTTTAGCCTTATGCTATTGTTTAAATCTTTATCGCAAATTTTCACACACTGATTTTGAGATTCAACCGGTTACCTTAGATTTAGGTTTTCCTGGTTTTAATCCGAAACCACTAGAAGAATTTTGTGAATCTATCGGCTTAAAATTAATTGTGTCCGATAATAAAGAAGTTTATCAAATTCTTGCTATTCAACAGGAAAGACAAAAACTTAAACATTTGCCTTGCTCAATTTGCTCGCGTATGAAAAAGGCAGCAATTAATAAAGTCGCTAACGAACTTGGGTTCAATAAGGTAGCCTTTGCCCACCACGCAGATGATGCAATCGAAACTCTAATTATGAATGAAATATATGGAGGAAGAATTGCTACTTTCTCACCAAAAATGCATTTAGAAAATGCCAACATTGATTTCATTCGTCCTTTCTTACTCGTTCATGAGAAAGATATTAAGACTTTTATTAAAGAAGAAAATATCTTTGTTATGGGTTCATCTTGTCCTGCTGATAAAACCACTACTAGAGAAGATGTCAAAGCACTATTAAATAATCTTTATCATCAATTCCCTAAAGCTAAAGAAAGCTTCTTGGATATGATTTCTAATTATGAGCAAGAAGATTTATGGGGAAATGAAATATATTATCAAATTAATAATGATGGTCTTTGCTTAAAACCTGTCGTCAAACCAATTGATCAATGGCATGTCATAAATATTAGACAAATCGTTTTCAGAGATGAACAAGGCGTCTCATATTATGAAGATGAAATATTAGAAGAGGAATTAGAATCTAAAACTTATCTTTTATATAAAGATAATAAACCAATTGGTACCTTCCGTTATCGTATTGTTAATGGTGAATATAAGATTGAGAGATTTGCTATTTTAAAAGAATATCGTGGTAAAGGATATGGTTTACAAGCCCTGAATTATTTAGTCGATATGCTAGCGAAAGAATTTAACCCTTGCACAATTACATTAAATGGGCAAGAACAAGCCCTCGAATTTTATAAAAAAGGTGGTTTTATCCCGATTGGAGAAACGTTCCAAGAAGCGGGTATCAACCACGTTAAAATGATTAAGATAATCAAATAAAGAGCATAAGCTCTTTTTATTTTAAATTCATTCCTACTTTAAAGGCGTCAGCGACTTCTTCACCGATGACATTATATTTATTGAGTTCCCCATCAAAACATAGAGGCTCTAATTTTTTAATATCGATTTTGCCATTTGTTAAAATGCTCTCATCTGCGGATACATTGACAATTTGACCCACTAATGTACCGCCATCACCGAGATTGCCATCTAAAGAAACTAAAGTACATTCTAAGGTTAAAGGATATTCTTCAAACAATGGAGCGTTAACCTTCAAACTCTTAAATGGATGCAAACCAGCTTTCTCTATTTTACGAGTCTCTCTCTTCTTAGAAACTATACCGACATAATCGCTTGCTTCTACAGTTTTTCTTGTAGCGAAAGAAATTGTAAACGCTTTGCTTTTTCTAATATTATCGGTAGTTACATGACCGGATAAAGAAATGGTTACTTGATTGTAATCATACATTCCACCCCAAGCGGCATTCATCGCATCTGCTTCACCATTTTCATCGTATGTGCCAATAATTAATACTGGCATGGGATATAATAGACTTTTGGGACCTAAATCTTTTCTCATAATAAACTCCTAATATATTTGTATTTATCAATATAGTTAAAATAAAAGGTACATAAGTACCTTATTTATTGTTTTTTAATAATTCATCGATTCTTGCTTCTCTCTTATAGCCTTCATCTAAAACGAAAGAGATTTCGGGAATTCTTCTGGTATCCATCTTGCTAGCGAGCTCGCTACGAATGAAACCTTTGGAATGTTCTAAGACTTCTAAACCTTCTTTGATTTCTTCTTCTTTGATAAAAGAAACATAGACTTTGGCATAGGAGAAATCACTGCTTACTTTGACTTCGGGAATCGTCACGAAACCAAGGTGAGGATTTTTTAGATCAAACTGAATAATTTCTGCGATGTTCTTGCGAATTAAGGTCGCAATTCTTTCTTGTTTATTCGCCATAATTATTTCGCCTCTTCGATCATTTCATAACCTTCAATGATGTCACCTTCTTTGACGTCATTATAGTTTTCTAAGAGAATACCGCATTCAAAGCCTTTTTTGACTTCTTTAGCTTGGTCTTTTTCTCTTTGTAATGATGCTATCTTGCCTTCGTAGACGACGATACCATCGCGGATTACTCTAATTGGGGAGGCATTCTTAATAGAACCATCAACAATCATACATCCACAGATGGTGCCTAAACGTGAGACTTTGAATAATCTTCTAACTTCAGCTTGACCAGTCACTTTCTCAACAAAAGTAGGTGCGAGCATACCTTTCATCGCAGCTTGAATTTCTTCGATTAACGCGTAGATGATACGATGCAATCTAATTTCTATCTTTTCTTCTTCCGCTTTCGCTCTAGTTTTGGCATCAGGTCTCACGTTGAAACCATAGATGATAGCGTGAGAAGCACTGGCTAATAAGACATCACTTTCAGTGATGGCACCACTAGTAGCACGCACGATATTAATCTTAATTTCATCATTAGATAATTTCTCTAAGGAACTCTTCACGGCTTCTGCACTACCGGTGCTATCAGCTTTAATGATGAGATTTAAATTTTGCATATTGCCTTCTTTAGCTTTGTTGAATAAATCTTCTAAGCTAGCAGCGCTACTCTTATTGAGCTCTTTTGCGTCTTTAATTTGTTTACGTTTCATCGCGATTTCTCTAGCTTCTTGTTCAGTAGGGAATGCCATAAAATGATCACCAGCTTGCGGTACTTCTGATAAACCAATAACCGCTACTGGTGTACTGGGTGTAGCGACTTGAAGAATTTTCTTAAATTCATTGGTCATTCTTCTCGCTTTACCATAACCGGTACCAACTACTAAATAATCACCTTCACGTAAGGAGCCGTTTTGGACTAATAAAGTAGCTTTTGGACCTTCGTTTTTATCGAGTTTGGCCTCTAATACTGTACCTAATGCATAACGATCAGGATTAGCTTTTAATTCTGACATTTCCGCGACGGTTAAAATCGCTTCTAATAAACCATCGATATTAATCTTCTGCTTTGCAGAAATCTCGACAGAAACCACATCTCCACCAAAGTCTTCTACGACGATATTATGGGCTAATAGTTCGTTTTTTACACGAGATGGATCAGCACCCGGCTTATCAATTTTATTGATAGCGACGATAATAGGCACTTTGGCGGCCTTTGCGTGATCGATGGCTTCAATTGTTTGAGGCATCACGCCATCGTCGGCAGCGACGACTAAAACGACGATATCTGTGACACTAGCGCCTCTAGAACGCATTGCGGTAAAGGCTTCGTGCCCAGGAGTGTCGATAAAGGTAATCTTTTGACCATCGATTTCTTTTTGATAAGCACCGATTTCTTGGCTGATTCCACCGACTTCACCGGCGACTAGATTGGAATTTCTAATCGCGTCGATTAAAGTGGTTTTACCATGGTCAACGTGACCCATGATAGTCACGACTGCGGGACGGGGTTTTAATTTAGAGGGATCATCTTTAATTTCCACATCTTCAAAGTTTTCGGCAGCAACGATTTTCTTCTTTTCGAAGTCGTAGCCGAATTCTAAACACACAGTACCGATGAGTTCATCATCTAATATGGTGTTGATAGTAATCATTTTTCCTTGTAAGAAAAGGAATTTGATAATGTCACCAACTGGGACATTGAGGGATTTGGATAGTTCACCAACAGAGATAGCGCCTGCATAAATAAAGACACCACCATTAACTTTGGTACGAACTTTATCGGTCGTTACTTTTGTGGAGACGTTAGCTTCACGATTGTAACTTGGCTTATTGAATTTCTTTCCCATATTAACACCTTCTTTCTTACTAATTTTGCTCAAAGAGCAAGTGATGATTAATTATTAACGATCATCATCGTCGTAGTAATCATCGTAATCGTCGTAATCGACGTCTTCATCGTAATCGTCTTCTTCGGCTTTATTGTCTTCTTCTTCCATTTCACGAAGTTCTTCTTCGGTATAGATGGACATTCTAGCAGCGCCGGAAGTATCGAGAGCGCCTTTGGAGTTCTCTTCTTCATCATCGGATTTTTTCTTCTTGTTGAAGCGACGATTATTCTTATTAGCTTGTTTGTTGCTTTCTTCGGATAAGGATTTTTCCAAATCTTCAAGAGAAGTTGTAGTTTTAACTTCTTTCTTTTC
>JAEEHE010000002.1 GCA_016280685.1 Caryophanales bacterium | reverse complement strand
CACAGTGACATTCTTAAATGATATTACTGATGTTTATATGTTCGCACATTGTCCAAAATTAACCACAGTTAACCATGGTGGAAATATCACTGAATATAAACAAAACTTATTCGAAGAAGCGGGATTCACCACATTTACAGTCCCAGAAGGCATCAAAATTATCGGTGGTTATTGCTTCCAACAATGTACTTCTTTAACCACGATTAATCTTCCAGTTTCCTTAACTAAAATCGGTGGTTCTTGCTTTAATGGCGATACTTCTTTAAGTACGATTAATTATGCGGGCACAAAAGAACAATGGGGTAAAGTGACCAAGAATAGTGGTTGGTCAAAGAATATCCCTGCGATGTATGTCATTTGTAGCGATGGTCAAGTCGCTATCTAATAATTAATTGAATTATTAAAATAAAGGCCGAGCTATTCTTGCTCGGCTTTTAAATCGGCTTCATCGAATTTCTTTAATAAATCTTCCACCGTTAATTTTTGTTTTTCTTCACCTTTGACATCAAAGATGATATGACCCATATGGAACATGATTAATCTATTGCCATAAGTAATTGCATCTTTCATATTATGAGTAATCATTAAAGTGGTCATCTCATTCTCTTTGACGATTTTATCCGTTAATTCTAGGACTTTTTTCGCGGTTTTCGGGTCTAAGGCCGCGGTATGTTCATCGAGTAAGAGGATTTGCTTAGTTAAGTCGAAACGCCTCACCTTGCGGTCAAAAACATCATATAAATCATTGATCTTTTCTCTTTTCTCTTTACGATTTAAAGATTTATCGTTTTGAATCTGTTTCTTTCCCTCTTTAAATTCTTTTAAGGCAGGGTTATAGACATCTTCAAATTCTTTCTTTGCCACATTATGGTCTTTTTCCGAGAACTTAATGTAATCTCTTTCTACCATCTTATGTGTCGGTTTATTACGGATAGTGGCCATCAAGAGGGTGAGGGCTTGTCTTTGTCCACCGGACATGACACCGACCTTTTGATTTAAACGATCTTCTAGTCCTAAATCGAACCTCTTGAGTTCTCTAATAAATTCTTCTCTATGAGATTTCTTAAATCCCCATATAAAGGGAGAATGTTTTCTACCTCTTAAATAGGCAATCTCTAAATTCTCTAAGACAGACATATCGCCTGAGGTGCCCATCATCGGATCTTGGAAGACATGACCGAAATAGGCGGAACGTTGATGTTCATCCATATTGGTGATATCAACATTATTTAATAAGACTTTGCCTTTATCGGGTTTGACCACACCGGTGATGACATTCATAGTCGTGGATTTACCAGAACCATTACCACCGATAATGGTGACAAATTCTCCGGACTCAATTTGTAAATTAATATTATCTAAAGCGATTCTCTTATCTTCTTTATTGCCAGTGAGGTTGAAGACTTTAGTGACATTTTTTAGTTCTAACATGTTTGCTCTTTCCTCCTCACCTTATTAATAATCTTATTAATTAGTTTTCTAATTAAAGGAATACATAAAGCGATAGTGATTAATATCGCGTATAACAAGCTCTTAAGTTCAGTTGGGAATCCTAATCTAATAGCGATAGTGATAATGGTGAAATACAATATAGCGCCTAAGGCGACAGAGATTAACCAGTTCTTGAAGGAACGTTTACCGAATATCGCTTCACCGATAAGGATAGAAGCTAAGCCTATTACTAAATAACCAGTCGCGCTGACAGTGGAGACACTTAAGGCATCTTGGACATATAAAGCACCCGCTAAACCGATTAAACCATTAGAGATAGCGACACAGCTTATTGATGAGATATTCGTGTTAATTCCCTGGCTTTTTGCCATCTTTTCGTTCATTCCTGTCGCTCGGATGGCCATACCATATTCGGTACCGAAGAAATAATATATAGCAACAATCATCACTAAGACGACAACGACCATAACACTAGTTTCAATAAGTTTATTCCAAGGGAAATCGGGGGCCATCTTATTTAATGAAGAATTATAGAAGATGGAATAAATAGTCTTATGTCCTTCTGATAATGATAGGGGAACTTGTGTAGCAAAGATTTGGCTTGGTCTAGTGATACCCATGATGAGCATAGCGATCGACATCGATGCGGTTAGGGTGATAATGCCACTTAATAACTTTGGGATTTTTAATAATCTATTAAGCATGCCGGTGATGATACCGCAGACGATACCGACAAGCATTCCTAATAATGTCGCTAAGAAGGGGTTCATCCCATTATAGATACATGACGCTGTTAAAGCGGCACCTAATAAGAAACTACCTTCTGCGGTCATATCCGCAAAATCTAATAGTCTAAATGTGAGGAAAACCCCGATAGCTAATAAGCAACAGGGTAATCCACTAGTTAATATGTTAAAAACAATATTAAGGAAATCCATATATTAGGCGTTAATATCTCTCCATGTATGAGCATTGAGCATCGCTTCTGGTAAGGTTAGACCAGCAGCGGTTAAATTGGTATTGCTTAAAACATAAGAACAGGCACTGGCGGCTACAGGAACGACTGGGAAGTCAGTTGGTTTCTTATTGCCTTTTAAGATTTCCGCAGCCATTTTACCAGTATTAAAACCTAAACCGAAATAATCGATTGATAGTGTGACATGACCACCGGATTTAAGCATATTTTCTTCACCACAAACGACGAGAACATGATTGGTAGTAGCAGCATCATTAATTGCATTCATATTAGCGGCGATATTATTATCGGTTGGAACATAAATAGCATCAACACCGGCATCTGCTAAAGCAAGAGCGGTGGCTTTAATATCACTGGAATTACTGCATGTCTTAATTACAGCAGTCATACCAGCTGCTTGAATTGCGGCTTCCGCTTGATCAGCTTGGACTTTGGAATTGATCTCTGTTTGTGTATACATGATTCCCACTTTACTAGCATCCGCTTTAAATTCTTTGACTAAAGCGATTTGTTCTTCCACTGGATTAGCATCGGTAGTGCCGCAGACAAAACCTTCGGTATTTTCTTTGGATTTGACTAAACCGGCTTCGACTGGGTCGGTAACAGCGGTGAATAATAATGGTTTGGAATAACCAGCATTATCTTCTGCACCCTTTAACGCTTGGGTGGCACCAGTACCGATACCTAACACTAATTTAGAGGTATCCACTAAATCTTTAGCGTAGGTATTTTGATCAGCATCATTGCCACCGGCATTACGATAGACGATTTTAGCTCTAATGCCACTTTCTTTGATGGCTTTGGTGAATCCTTCACGGGCTGCATTTAAAGCGGGGTGTTGGACTGGTTGTAAAATACCGATGGTCACTTCATTAGAATTACAAGCGGTTAATCCTGATGCGAGTGGAAGGGCGAGTAGTGCGAGAAGAGCGGGAATTTTCTTTTTCATAAATATGTCTCCTTTAAATAAAAAGTTTGGTGTTGTTTTTAGCACCAAACATCTCTTCTTATTTTTATTCGGTGCTATCAATTATCAATCAACAACACCTTTAAGCTAAAAAGCCAAGATCCTATTGATTGTCTCCTGGGTAATAATAGCCATAAAAGTAATAAAATGCTTTTCTAGTCATAATCACTTTTTTCTTGCCATTATTCTATGCCTATTATTTTTGTATAGCAACCACTAATTAATTATTTTTTAGTGAAAAATACCGAGATAAACACCAAAAATATAAAAACTTTTTATTTTTTTAAATTTTTTAAGACAAATTGGTCTTTTTTTCACTATTACTAAGTAGGAGGGTGAAATCCTCCGAGGAGAGAATCATGAAAAAATATGATTTCCTCGGATTCTCCAGCCTTTCCAAAAGAAGGGAACATGATAGAACTCATCTTGGTAATGATGATGTTGGTGTTAATTCTCTACTTACTACGTAGGTAGAAAATAAAAGGAGCCATAGCCACGTGACTATGGTTCCCAGATACCAACATTATTATATCACGTATTGAGGGATTATCAATGGAGGACTCGAAGGGGCGGGTGACACTTTTGTCACTCGCTTCTCCAAATATTAGTTAATTGAATAGTTCAAAATGTAATTCATCAGCGTTAATTCTCTACTTACTACGTAGGTAGAAAAGAAAAGGAGCCATAGCCTCGTGACTATGGTTCCCATACACCAACATCATTATATCACGTAATGAGGGATTAACATCATTATATCACGTATTGAGGGATTATCAATGGAGGACTCGAAGGGGCGGGTGATGCTTTTGTCACTCGCTTCTCCAAATTATTTATTGTTAAGATGTTTCTTCTTTAAATAAGCAGTTAACCACTTATCAATTTTTCTTGTTAAGAAGAATAACAATAATAAATAGGAAATAATTAATAAACCGACACGGAGATAATCTAATGGATTTGTGCTTGTGAAGGATGATACTTCATTAGGAATAATCTGCACACCGAATATGACTGTTGCACAACCAATACCTCTACAAAGGAGGATTTCTAAAAAGTGAATCCAGAAGTTCATCTTTGTAGCACCAGAAACCATACATATCGCATCATCAGGGAAAATCGGTAATAAGTACATAACTGGCACATAAACCATGCCTTTTTCTTGAATTAGTTCTTTGGCCTCATCATATTCTTCTTGACCTAATATCTTCACGATGGCTTTATTACCACCGAATCTGCCGATTAGATCCATAACCACAGATGTTAATACAATACTAGCTAAACAGATGAGGAAGATAACGATAGGGTGGAGATAATCAAACGCCGCTAAAGAGAGGAGATCAAAGATCATCGAACAAGCGGGCATAAATGATAAGAATATCGTCGCCACAACACGTAAGGCAATATAAGCGAGAATAGCCCATGGTCCTGTTCTTCTTAAATAATCCTTTAAGACATTAACATCGGTTAAACCGAACGCTCTTAAAAGGAAATATAATCCGACACTGATACTAGCGACCACTAATAAGACGATGATAATCTTGATGATTTTCTTGAATTTCTCTTTCGAAATCTTTTTCATAGAAATTATTTTAATCTTTTTTTCGCTTAGAAAAAATAGTCAAATATCTAGTGAAATATTGCCGATAAAGGAAACAAAAACGATATTAACTGTTAAGAAATATTCAAAATGTAGTAAAAACTATAATTTATAATACATAAAATAATGTATAATGTGTCATGAATAGAGGAGGATATTTGCGTATATGAAATATATGTCTATTCCTGAAGCGGCAAAAAAGTTTCAACTATCGGAAAGAAGTGTGAGGAATTATTGCCAACAAGGTCGTATTCCCGGTGCGGTTTTACAAGGTAAGAGTTGGTCAATACCATCTAATGCGGAAAAACCGGAAAGAAGTAACGCTAAAGATAGTAATGATGAGCAAGTTATATCTTTAGGTTATGAATTAATCAATTTCATTAATAATAGCCCTGTTTCTTTCTTTGCTGTCGATAATGTGAAGAAACTTCTTTTAGAAGCGGGATATCAAGAATTATTAGAATCTCAATCATTTAATGTTAATAGAGGAGATAAAGTTTTCTTTGTAAGAAATGGTTCTTCTTTAATTGCTCTAGATATCGGTGAAGATATTAAAGACTTCGCTCCATATCATGTGATCGCCAGCCATAGTGATTCCCCTTGTTTAAAGATTAAACCTAACGCTGATGGGAGAAGTGATATTTATAATCGTATTAACGTTGAAGTCTATGGTGGGCTTATCATGTCGACATGGTTAGATCGTCCATTAGGCATTGCTGGTCGCGTATTAATTAATAGAGATGATGAGATAGAAACTAGACTTATCAATTTAGAAGATGACATAGTCATGATTCCTAATCAATGCATCCACTTTAATAGAGAAGTGAATACCGGATATCGCTTTAATCCTGCGAGTGATATGCAAGCCTTTATCGCTCAAGAATTAGAAGGTTCTCCTCTAAGAGAATTATTAAGTAAGAATCTAAATGTTAAACCAGAAGAGATATTAACATTTGACTTATATCTCTATAACCGTGAGTTCGGTTATCTTTGGGGCAAGAAGAAAGAGTTTGTTTCTTCCTCTCGTTTAGATGACTTGGAATGTGTCTTTACTTCTTCTAAAGCTTTTGCGGAATCTCATAATAAAGAAGCGATTAATATCCTATATATCTCGGATAATGAAGAAGTGGGCTCCGCCTCTAGACAGGGTGCGGATAGTGACTTCTTAGAAGCGATATTAAAGCAAATATCTAGCAAATTAGGCTTAAATTACGAGGTTTCTAAGGCTAATTCCTTCCTTATCAGTGCGGATAACGCTCACGCGGTACATCCCAATAACCCAGGTATTACCGATCCCAATAATAAGGCCTATATGAATAAAGGTATCGCGATTAAATCTAATGCCTCACAATCATATACAAGTGATGCGATATCTTCTGCGGTGTTCCAAAAGATTTGTCAAAAGGCTAGGGCCCCTTATCAATTCTTCACTAATAGAAGTGATATGAGAGGTGGTTCTACATTAGGTAACATCTTATTAAGTCATATCTCCTTCTTATCAGTGGATATCGGTCTACCTCAATTAGCGATGCATTCTTCTTTTGAAACCGCGGGTACTTATGATATAGATTATGCTATTAAGGCATTTAAAGAATTCTATCAATCATCGATTATTATTGATGGAAATAAATTCATTATTAAATAGGAGGAAATATATCTATGATTTGTAATAAAGATGTCTCTAATTTCTATTCAGCCGCGGAAGATTATGTCCTCGGTTGTAGTGATGATATTAACAAAGTTAAATTCTTATATTTAGAAGCCATTAAAGATGATAATGAAGAAGCGGAAGCTTTTATCTCTACTCTTCCTCGCGTCAGAGAAGAATTAAAACAAGACTTACAGTTCTATATGGAAAGCGACCCCGCAGTCGATAGTGAAGAAGAAGTTATCTTAGCCTATCCAGGATTTAAAGCTATAAGACACTATAGAATTGCTCATGAATTATATGTCTTAAAAGAATTCTTATATGCGCGTATTATCGCCGAAGAAGCTCATGTTTATACCGGTGTTGATATCCATCCCGGCGCACAGATAGGTTGCCCATTATTTATCGACCATGGCACTGGTATCGTTATTGGTGAAACCGCAGTAGTGGGCAAGAAAGTGAAAATTTATCAAGGTGTTACTTTAGGCGCTTTATCTTTATCTAAAGGTATTAAGATGAAAGGTACAAAGAGACACCCAACTATCGGAGATGAAGTCACTCTTTATAGTGGTGCTTCTATCTTAGGCGGTAATGTCACTATCGGTAATAGAGTGACTATTGGTAGTAACGTCTTTTTAACCGAATCAATCCCTGATGATACATTAGTGACAATTGGTAAACCCGAATTAGTGGTGAAAAAACGCTTTTAATATTCACTTATAACAAATAGTGTTATAATATTAATCGCTCAAAAAGGAGAAAAAGTATGAGAAATACACAAAAAACACTTTACAGAATCGGTGCGATCATTAACTGGGTTTTATTAGGTATCGCTGCTCTCGTATTTGTCATTTACACCATTTTATTAATCGTCTCTATCGTTAATGATAATGGCGTTGCTGATGAAATCGGTGGTATGATCGGTATGTTAGTTTGGGGTGCCCTCATTTTAGTCTTATTGATTTTAGTCGGTAAACTCGAAGGTGAAGCTCTCCAATGCAGACCCAATAACCTTAAAGCCGCTATCTTATTAATCGTCTTTGGTGTTTTAGCAGGCAATCCTTTATACATTGCTGGTAGCATCGTCGGTATCATCGCTGGTAGCCAAGAAGCTAACGCAGAACAACCAAAAGAAGAACCAAAAGAAGAAGAAAAAGCTGAATAGTTCTTATTAAACTATAAGTTATAGAGAGGAAATAATCCTCTCTTTTCTTTTGTGTTTTCAAATTCTTGTTTTTGTTTACCATCACAATATTGAAAAATATGATTAAAACTAGTTAACTTAATGTTATAAGGAGAACTTTATTATGGAAGAAGAAAATAGAGTTGTAGAACAAGAACAACCCCAAGGCATGACTCCTAATTGTAAGAAAGCTTTAATCGCTTTTATCTTAGCAGTTGTTGGCTTTGGTATTGGTTTCGGTTGGTTAGTCGGTGGTATCGCTGGTATCGTTTTAGGTATCGTTTCCTTGTCATTCTTAGGCAAGATTGAAGGCGAAGTCGAAAGACAACCATTTAGAACATTCTCAAAGATTGCAAAACCAGTCGCGATCGTGGCAATCATCGTTTCTGCGATTATGTTCGTTATCTACTTGATTTACTTCATTATTTGGATTGTCGCTGTTGTTGCAGCTGCTGCAGAAGCTGCTTCCGAGATTGCATTATTCCTTTTATAAGAATAAATCTAATCTAATATTAGGGCTCTTCACATAAAGGGTCCTTTTATTTATGTTTAAAAATAAAACTAATTCTTATAAAATATAAACACTGTGTAAAGATTATGGACTTATTAGCGTGGCATAAATATAACAAAGAATGCGCTCATGCGAATGAATATGAGCTAACTCCCTATTTAGTGGAAGATAAGAATGCTCCTATCGTAGTAGTGTGTCCTGGTGGTGGTTATAGAATGATCGCTGCTTTTATCGAAGGACATCCTGTCGCTAAATATTTTCAAAGCCAAGGTATCAACGCTTTTGTTTTGAGATACCGCGTTAAAGATAAAGCGCATTATCCCGCACCTCTTGAAGATATCGCTCACGCTTTAAAAGATATTAGAGATATCTATCATTTAGATTTATCTAATTACGCTTTATGTGGATTCTCCGCTGGTGGACATATGTGTGGTTTATTCGGTGTAGAACAATATGGTTATGGTAAATATCAATTACCTAAACCATCGATGCTAATGCTAGTGTATCCCGTGACTTCTATGGAAAAGGGATTAACTCATAGAACCACGAAAAAATATTTCGCAGGTAATAATGATAAAGAAGCATTTGAAATTGGTAATCTATATAAACAGATAAAAAGTGGATATCCTAAGACATATATCTGGAGAGGTAATAAAGATCGTTCGGTTCCCTATCAAGATAGTGACTTATTAATTGATTCCTTATTACATAATAATATCCCCTGCATGTATCAAAAGTATTATCGTGCAGGACATGGTATTGGCTTAGGTCAAGGATGTGTTGCTGGCGAATGGGCACCTGACGCAGTGGCGTATTGGTTGAATAGATAAGACATAGACAATTGTCTATGTTTTTTATTTTATTTTGCTATAATGATTTTGTTAGATAAGTATTGTTAGAGGTAAATATTATGGCGAGTAAAAGAACGACGAAAAAAGTTGTGAAGAAAGTGGCTAAAGCAGCGAAGAAAGATCCGAAGATAATCATCATCTTATTGGTTATTGCTTTAGTAATTGTGAGTGCTGGCGTCGCTCTTTATTTCTTCGTCATTAAACCTATGAATGATAGACCTAAAGAATCTGATTTAACCTTAAAACTTAAAGGTAGTTCTAAACAATATGTCTCTATCGGTGGTACCTATGTAGAAGCAGGTGCGATTGCTACCTTTAAAGGTGAAGATGTCTCTAATGAGATTGTTACCAGTTATTTTAATAAAGATAATGAATGCGTCACCGCAATTACTACTGATGTGGAAGCCTCATTTACCGCGAAATATGACATTAATCATGAGAATTTTTCTAAATCATTAACTAGACAAATCATTGTTAGTGATGTTTCTGAAATGTCTATCAACTTCTTGGAATTGGGTAATAAATATACCGGTGACTGTACATATATTAAAGCAGGCGATACCGATATCTTAATCGATGCTGGTAGTAGAAATGGTTCTGCCGCGACGATATCCGCATTTGTGGATCAATATTGCACAGATGGTAAATTAGAATATGTCATCGCTACACACGCACATCAAGACCATATCGCTGGATTTGTCGGTACCAACGCTGCTCCTGGTATCTTCGCTAAATATGAAGTTGAAACCATTATTGATTTTGCCTTGCATAATACAACCTCTAAAGTTTATACCGATTATATTGCGGCAAGAGATGCAGAAATCGCTCTTGGAGCGAAGCATTATACAGCTTTAGATTGTGTTAAAGAAACTAACGGTGCTCATAAAATTTATGAATTATCCGCGGGAATTACCATGGAAATTCTCTATCAAAAGTTCTATGAAACTAACACAAGTGATGAAAATGACTATTCTGTTTGTACATTATTTACCCAAGGTGATAATCATTATTTATTCACTGGTGATTTAGAAAAAGATGGTGAAGCTTCATTAGTAGCGTCTAATACTTTACCAGAAGTGGAATTATTTAAAGGTGGTCACCATGGTAGTTATACTGCGAACACCGATACATTATTAAGTGTTATTAAACCAGAGACAGTTTGTATCTGTTGCTGTGCTGGTTCTGATGAATATACATCTAATCCTGACAATATGTTCCCCGCACAAGATGCGATCAATAGAATTGGTAAATACACTGATAAGGTTTATGTCACAACAGTCGTAAGTGATGTGGAGCCAGGATATCAATCGATGAATGGTAATATTTTATTCTATTGTGAAAGTGGTAGTGGTTACACTGTTACTGGAAGTAACAATAACACTATATTAAAAGAAACTGAATGGTTTAGAAAAAATCGTACTTGGCCGAGTGTCTAGTACGTTAATTAATTTGTAATAATAATATGCTTGAAAAACTGTTCTTGAAAATGAACAACTTTTTCTATGTCGGTTTTGCTATATTTTTGATTATTTATAGAAACAATTAGTTTATTTTCAACATCATCTTCTCTATCTATTACAGCAATTACAAATCCTTCAACAGCTTCTTCTTTAAAGTTTGAATCAATGATGTAAGTATCTTGGAATTGACCATCTAACGCTGTTAAAACTTTGGTGTATCCATAATTGACTTCATAAATAATGCCTTCGTGATTAAAACCTATAGGTCTATCAATAATTACTTTTATCTTCTTTCCTAAAAGGTTTTTAACCATTCTTTTATATCTTGTTTTACCAAAATTCATTAATTCATCAATAAATTGATGGAAATCGTTTTTAAGAGTGTAAAAAATTATGTCATCTCGCAAAGAACCATATCCATGGACAATTCTATTTCTCATTGATATCAAATCACTTGCGTGTTTATTGTTGAATTCTTTTAAAAATGGTTCGGATAATTGGCTTAACAATTCTCCAATTTGAAAGAAATCAAATAATATTGCTCTTCTTATGTTATCTGCATTAACAAAATTATCTAATGTTTCTATACCATCTAAATCTTTATTTAAATCATTATTGTGCTGATTTATTTGATATAAAATCGCAAAATCTCGTTCTTCTTTCTTTCTATCTTCTTTCATATAATGTGATTTTTTCTCTTCTTATATGATTGATGAAATATTCATCATCAGTTCTTGTTGCTAAATCAACTTTTTTACCTAGAGCTTTTTCTAAGTTGGTTTTTAAATCCGCTAAATCGAATAGAGAAAAGTCATCATCCGTTTCGATAAATAAGTCAACATCACTTGATGGAGTAGCGGTACCTGTAGAATAGGAGCCAAACAAAGAAACACTTTTAACTTTATCTGTTGTTTTTTCAATAGTGGTCTCTAAGCAAGATTTAATAAAGGGAATTGTGATAACGGGTTCTCTCTTTCTTTCAATTTTACTTTTGATATAAATAGGAATGTAGTTTCTAGAAACAATGTCTTTCATACTAGCTTCTAATATTTGGGACATAGTAAAACCTTCTTGGTCAGCGATTTCTTGAAATCTATCTTTGATCTCTTGGTTAATTCTTAAATTAATAATAGTGTCTTTTTTCATACTATTATTTTAAAAAATGTATATACAAATGTAAATACAAAATATGTATAAAAGAATAATAATAAATTTGTTTAAGCCATCATATTATTTGAAAAATAAAATTATAGGATATATCTTTTTAGTATGAATAAGATTAGTATTCTCACATTGTCATTATTATCCTTAGTGTTATTAACAGGATGTAATAAAGATAAACATAGCAACAAGAAGGGTGATGTTGTTAATAATTTATTATTAAAAGCCAACACGAAAGATGAGAATAAATATATATATGGTCAATATAATCTACAAGATAAAGACATACTATTAGAGAATATCGCAGATATCGATTACTCTAATGGTTTCTTAATCATTACCACTGAAGATAGTAGAAAGACATTCTATAGTGTCACCACAAATGAATTTATCGCTAGCGATTTATCAATTAATGACTATGTGACATTCCCCTCTAATGTCGCGGGTGGATATTTAAAGATCACATTAGATGGTTTAACTACTATCTATGATGGTTTAGGTAATGTTCTTATCGATAACAGCTATGAATCATTTGTCACCTTAGTCATTAATAGTGGTATCGATGATAAGAATAGAGATTATTGCGATATCATCTTCGGTACTGGTGAATCAGAAAGACATCAATATTTTACTTATAGTAATGGGGTACCCACATTATTAAAAGTCTTAGATAGTGATGATGACCAATATGGTAGTGGTTCATCTTTACAAGGTATTGAATATGTCTCTTTAGATGAATATGGTCATCCCGGTTATACAAGATACAAGAACAGCGGGCGTTATGTCGTCTTTGACGATAACAATATCGAAATTGCTTCTTTCACCGATCCCAGTGCGGATACGAAGTTTTTTGTTGGTGATTATCTCATCTACCAAAATAGTGTGCGTTTAGATGAGAACAATAATAATTATGACTATATCGATAGTAATGGTGTCCGTTATTCCTTAGAGACATGCCGTATCAATTATTTAAATGCGAAGAAAGAAGATATCGAAGTTAATTTTGTCTTACAAGGTGATAACACAGTTTCTTCTTTAAAAAACGAAGAGAACATTTATGAATATTGCTATGCGAATATGAAGATTATCTCTAATAAGAAGATATTATCTAACACGATTGAGACATATATCATCGATGAAACCGGTTTATTGCATGATAATGTCACCGGTATCCATATCTCCTCTTTTGAGAGATTTGGTAATAACTATTATGATCCGATATCTAAGACCATCTTTGATGGTAATTTAAACGAGATATCCATCTTAACCAATATGTATCCCCAAAAGGTTGATAACGCTAATTTAATCATCTGTAAGAGAAATGGTAAATTCGGTGCGATTAATCCTAATGGTAAGATTGTCTTTGGATTTAAATATGATAAAATCATCACCGATTATATCTCTAATAACCGCTTACTCGCGGTTTATAACGATACCTTAGGTATTTATTCCTTTAATATCGATAATTGCTCTGTGAGCCTCATTAAAGAGTTTACCGGTTATTCTAACGCGACATATCTCACTCATAATAGAGTCAGCGGTATTGAAGGTGGTATCTATTATGTGAGTGATAACGCTAATCCGAATAAGAATTATTATTTCTCTTTATACGATGATGAACTCAATGATTTCTCATTAGAGGGTTCTTCTAATTTAAATGTCAAAGTATCTACTTCTAGAACTATTAATCAATCCATCTTAGTGGTTTTACAAGAAGTATCCGGACAATTTGTCTTAAAGACATCTTCTATATCTATCAGTAAATAATCATTATAAATTTCTATAAAAAAATAATGTCATCACTATAGGAAGTGATAAAATATTTTTAGATATTAAGGAGACTATGATGAAAGTTTTAAACAAAATCGTTATGGGCGCAGCAGCGTTAGTCCTATTGACAGCCTGTGGTCCATCCAAATGCTCATTTGAAAAATTCCAAGAAGAAGCTAGAGCCGCTTCTCAAAGAGATCCTGGTTACGCAAAACTCACCATTAAAGGCACAATCGAATCCAATTCTCTCAAAATCACATTAGACAATGTCTTTGAAAAGAAAGATAATGGCTGGGAAATGACCAAAGGTGATTTAGTCAACGGTACAATCGCGACCGCCTTATCACAATTACGCGCAGTCGATTACGCTGGTAAAGAAGAAGAAGGCGTCACCTATTATGTCGGTGGTGGCTTCAAACTTGTCGAAAAAGATGATGATGGCACAAATACCATTACATTCGATAAATTCGGTTATGTCTTAACCACCAAAGGTAAAGTCAGCGATTACGGCAAGAGTGATGTTAAATTCTCTTGGAAGAAATAATTAAGACTCATTAAAAATAATGAAGAGTTGTCCTTATAGGATGACTCTTTTTGTTTATTTAAAAGTTATTACACCCACGTGGGTACGCTATATACCCATATATACATTTTTTAGTGTGTTACCATTCTAATATGGTAGTGGAGGATAATAATTTATGAAAAGACGCAATATCTTTATTACGTTATCTTTAGTATTATCTCTTGGCTTTTCTGCCGCTTTATTGGCGTTACATCACGATACTGTAGCGGTCCATGCAGCCCAGGAAGATGAAGAAGTACTAGAGACTTTTGGTTCTACTAATTATGAAGTAGTGGAAGCTGATGATGTTAATGAATTAAGAACCTATTTGGGATCGCAAAATAGTTATTACATCAACATGAAGGCCAATATCTACACCGATCATAACGATCACTTCTTAGATGTTAAGAGTAATAAATACCTTAACATGAACGGTTATGTTCTTTATGGCACAAATCCCGGTGTCTTACATGTGACACCTAGTGGAAACATCACTGTAGTTAATGGACAGATTAAACCATTTGCCCAATTTGCTTTAGAAGGTGATATCTACTATAAGAGCACGATTGCAGTGATGGAAGGTATGATTACCTTAAGAGATGTCACAGTTATCGGCACATATCGTGCGATATCCGCTTATGGTGGCACGATCAATATTAGAGATGGTTGTTCTATCGATGCCGGATGGAGAAGTTATTCCATGACCGAAGGCTCAGAATATATCAGCATGTGCTTCGGTTTAGGTGGCGATGTGAAACTCAATATCTCCGGTGGTAATATCACCGGTCAAAACGCTGCTTATTCTTGGTCAGTGGAACATGTCGCCCCTGGCTATCAAGGTGATACATTAGGAGCAAATGCGAAGATCAATATCTCCGGTGGAACGATTGAGCGCTTCAATCCTTTCTTCTTCCAATCAAAAACTGCTAGCAAGAATAATTTCCATATTTATGGTGGTAAATATAATATCCATTCCTTATTTAGTGTCCAAGGTAGCAAGAGAAATGATGGATTCACTAAAGAGACGATGTATCAAACGATGAAGAATAGCATCAATACGAAATGGGCTGATGCCTATAGTGATGATGGTATTAATCTCGCTTATCAATATAATGGCACAACCTATGCTTCTATGGCGGATGCTTATTTATCCGCGGCAGAAATTAGATATTCTTATCAAAAATCACAATTAAGTGATGCGGTGCAAGTTAGTAGTATCGATGATATCCCCGATGGTGATTTATATAACTTATGGTACACAGCAAGTGTTTCAGGAGTGGGTAAGGTTATCAATGTTATCCTCAATCAAACTATCACATTAAATAGTTTCTTATCCTTTAATATCGCAGCATCACAAAATGATAAGACCCTTGCTGTTAATGAAAAAGTCGCAATCTATACAAAATATAGTCATCCCGATAGTTATCCTTATCGTGGCGCGCAAAGACATATCTATGAATGGACGATTAGAAATAATACTTTGGGCACAAGTAAAGTCGAACGTGGTTATGGTCTATATGTATTTAAGTCTTCTAATGTCGGTGATTTCACGATTAGTTGTAAGATTACCGCGACTAATAAATATGGTATCGAAACCACCAAGACTACTGATGAAGTACATATTTTAGTGAACACCACAATCAGTGGTGCTAAACCAGTGATTAAATTCAATGATAAAGGTTCAGATACTAGTGCCATTACTGCTGTCTATGATGAAGTAGTCACTATGAAGTGCACTAATGTGGAATCTTTAAGATGTACTGAAGGAGCGAGATATTCCTATCAATGGTATTACGGTTATTCCGATAAATATTCCGAAGCCACACCTATCCCTGGTGCTTCTAAATCCTCTTATTCCCATACCACTAATTATATTGGCAATAGATATTTCTTCTTAGGCATTCAAGCGGTGAAGACCAGTGGTAGTTATGACTTCTTCTCCGAGGAAGTCGTCTCTGACCCTATCGTCTTAACTGGTAAGAACTTAAATCAATTAATCGTCAGAAAAGATTACGCTGATAGAACTTTAGCGTTAGGTACGGAAGAATTAATCCAAGTATCCGTTATCGGTGACGCTGAGGCTAATGATTTAACATATCAATGGTACATTGAAAATGATAATGGTACACAATCTAAGATTATGGATCAAAATACCACTAATATTAGATATTCCGGTACTCAAACACCGAATTTAACCGTTTGTCGAAATGATCAAGTCGGTGTTTATAAATTCTACTGCTATGTCACCGATAGAAGAGGTAATGTCTCCTTAACTAGTAAATCGGAAGCTTGTGTCTTAACTTATAGAGATGCAGGTATCCCCGAAATTACTAATCAACCTCGCGCCGGTAGATTTGAAGAAAGCGATCAAAATATCACTATTAGATATTTAGATTATAAAGCCCCTGATTATAATGGCAGCATTACCTTTAAATGGTATAAATCCTTAACGGCATTTGATGAGAATGAAACCGATCCTAATCCAGAATATAAAGAATATTCTTATACTGGTAAGACAGTGAAAGAACCAACCTTCACTAATCCGGGTGTTGGCATTTGGTATTACTATTGCGAAGTTATCAATACCGTTAATGGGCATACCGGTATCGCTAGAACCAATTATGTGGAAGTGATGGTGTATTCTCATGAACACGATATCACCATCGAACTCACTAGTGAGATGCCAGAAGAAATTAGTTGTGAAGTCGGTGATAGTATTACTATCTCCTATGAATATGACTTGCATTATAAGAATGTCTCTGTGATGTCTAATTATTATGGCTTTGGTGATATCTATTGCGATGAACTCGCTTGTGGTATGACTATCGCTCCGGAACAAGTCTTAGTGAGTGATAGTAATAATGTGAGACATTATAAAGTATCTGTGACTTTAGAATTACCCACCGCTGGTACATATACATTAGATGGTAGTATATATGGTACCTCTAATAACGCACCATATTATGATAGTGAATCATTAAGAGGATCATTTGGTAATAAAGGTTTATTAACTAATATTATCTGCGCACCAAAAGATAATTGCCCAGATATTATCAATGTCACTAAGACTAATAATGCGGAGATTATCGGTAACTTCGATGTCGGTAATACTTCTTATTATATAGCCTATGATAGTGGCATTATCGCTAATAGCAATGTCTATGATGAAAATGGTGCAAGCTTAGGTTCATTGACCGAATATGATAATTTTATTAAATATGAATTATATGTGGAGAATGCTTCTCAATCGATGGTCAAAGTGAGTGAGAGCTATAACCGCAATAACTTACCGACATTTAATTATCAAAACTTCAATAATAGTTTAAGTGGTGAAGACCGCTACAGCGATGATTATGATGGCCAATTAAATGCCTTCATCAGAATCTATTATGATGATGTGAGAGAAATTCTAGATATGACCTATGATGGTGGTGGTGTCACCCACTACAAAGGTTTATATGTCAAAACTAGTCAATATCAAGATTCTAATACATTCCAAATCAATATTATGGGTGATTGTTTACATCAAGATTCTCGTTATGAGAGATGTAACCATGATACCGGTAAAGTAGAAGTGATCTGTTATGGCTGTGGTCAAATAGTAGAAACTATGGACTTGCATCTTATTGATATCGCGGAACAACCAGCGAAATGCTGTGATGATGGTGTCGCTGCTCATAAGGGTTGTGAATATTGCGATAGAGTATTTGATAATGATGGTCACGAAGTGAACTATAATACCTTAATCTTAGAAGCTAAGGGACATACATATGTCAAACATGAAGCCAAAGAGCCGACATGTACTGAGAAAGGCAATATTGAATATTATGAATGTTTCGAATGTCATGAAGTCTTCTTATTAGAAGAAGGACATTATCATGAAGTCTCATTAGATGATGTCTTGTTAAATACTAGACACATAGTGTCTGATAGTTGGTCACATAATAGTGATGGTCACTATCATGTCTGCGAAGAATGCGGACAAATCGTCGGTAATATCGAACCTCATATCGATGAAGATGATAATGGTTTATGCGATGTCTGTGGACGTGATTTAAACGCTGCCGCAGAGATGGTTCATGTCACTTTAGTAGATGGCACATTTGAAGATGGCTCTACCGAGAAAGATATCGAAGTCGGTGGTATCGTCTATATCAGTGCGATCAATAAAGAGGGATATACTTTTGAAGGTTGGTATATCAACGGTCAAAAGGTCTCTAGTGATTCGATAGCGAGAATCGTAATCACCGAAGCTTGTACGATTGAAGCGAGATATACCTCTAATGGTGGAGGCGGAGGAGATGATGAACCAGTCACACCTGATAAACCGAAGAAAAAAGGTTGTGGTGGTTCCTTAATTGCCGCTTCTATTATTGTTCCTTCTCTCTTAGGATTAGGTACATTAATCCTCATTAAGAAGAGAAAAGAGAAATAATATATTATAAATATATTAAAGGCTATCAAACGATAGCCTTTTGTGTTTCGTGTTTTTAAATTAATCCTTAATGTGTTTAAAGTCTATTTTTGTTTTTGTAGTAACCACTATTTCTTTTATAACCAAAAGCATCTTGTCCTTTTGAATTACGATATATCACTGATGTGGTAGATAAGTCAGAACTGCTTGTGTGATATGTCTTTTCCCCTATTTGAATATTTGTTGGCATGGAAGGGGTTCTACCTGCTGCATTTGTGTCTTTAAACGCACTCCATAAGGAACCGAAAATGCCATCTTCACCATTAGATCCCCAAAAGTTATCAAATGTTCCCTCATATATTAAGTTTGTTGTATCAGTAACACCATAAAATGTTTCTTCACTAACAGAAGTAACTGTTTCAGGAATAGTTATGGTTCCGATAGTGGTGTTTTCAAGGATGTTACCATAATTGATTTCGGTAGCATCACCTGTGAAAGTAATATCTAATTCATTTGCCATATTGCTAAGAGCGCCATCTTCCATAGGCACACTAGCGTCAATAGTGATATCGGTTAATGTATTTCTACAATCATCAAAAGCATCAGCTTCAATAGTGGTAACGTTATATCTTTCTAAAATGTCACTAGAAATATTTACTGTAGTTGCTCCTGCACCAATATGGGTGATTTTATAAGTTCCGTCACCATTTGGTTCTAATCTAATATTGCCTTCACAAATATAAGTATTTTCCGCTCTAGATAAGTCAAGAATATTACCATTTGTAGCAACTACAACTCCAGCCATTACGGATGTACTTGTTAAGCCAATTCCAATTAAGGTTTTAATTTTATTCATACGGATCCCCCTTTAAAATAAAAACTTCTATGCGATGCATAGAAGCAACTGGCTATCTCAGTGAGACCCTATAGCTTTGCGTCCTTAGATTGCTCTAAGTTTGCCCAATTCTATAATAATAATT
>JAEEHE010000025.1 GCA_016280685.1 Caryophanales bacterium | reverse complement strand
CCGATAGCGGTAATCATGTTACCGATTTCGGCATTAGCAAAAATTCTCTTTGCTTGTGCTTTTTCGACGTTAAGAATTTTACCACGTAGTGGAAGAATAGCTTGGGTTTCACGGTTTCTACCGTTTTTGGCGCTACCACCAGCGGAATTACCCTCAACGATATATAATTCACATTCCTCAGGTTTCTTGCTTGAGCAGTCTGCTAATTTACCAGGAAGAGTGGTAAGTTCAAGAGAGCCTTTTCTACGGAAATCTTCACGGGCTTTACGAGCTGCCATACGAGCGTTCGCTGCCATGACGATTTTTTCCATGATTGTTCTCGCGAGTTTAGGATCTTCTAACAAGAATCTATTGAATTGTTCACTGACGATTCCGTTGACGATTTTTCTTACTTCAGAGTTACCTAATTTAGTTTTAGTTTGTCCTTCAAATTGGGGGTTTGGATGCTTGACGGAAATAACCGCGGTTAAACCTTCAGCGATATCATCATATGTTAAGTCATCTTCGCCATCTTTAAGGAACTTATATTCACGGCAGTAATTATTAACTACCTTTCTCATCGCTTCTTTAAAGCCTGTTTCGTGCATACCACCTTCATGGGTATGAACGTTATTACAGAAAGAATAGACATTTGCGCTATAACCATCATCATATTGGAAAGCGATTTCCGCATATACATGAGCGGTGCTTCCGCTGGCTAATGTAATAGGGACGGAGCCTTCACAATAAATGACATCATCAAATAATCTTGTTTTGTGATTGTTGATGAATAAAACGTATTCTTTAATACCACCTTTATAGCAGAAGCTTTCTTTAACTTGTTCTTCACCTCTATCATCGATAACGGTGATTCTAATACCTCTGTTCAAAAATGCGGTTTGTCTCATTCTGTCACGAATGGTTTCGTAATTATATTCCGTTGTGTCTTGGAAGATTGTTCCATCGGGCTTAAATGTAACTTTTGTGCCGTTTTGAGATGGATCGCAATCACCAATTCTCTTTAAGTGATCAACGATATGTCCACCATTGACGAATTTGATGTAATAAATACCACCATCTTTATTGACGGTAACTTCACACCATTCAGAAAGGGCGTTAACAACTGAGGCACCAACACCGTGGAGACCACCAGAAACTTTATAACCGCCACCTTCACCAAACTTGCCACCTGCGTGAAGAACTGTATAAACGGTTTCTACACCAGAAAGGCCACTCTTGGCGACCACGTCAACAGGAATACCACGACCATTATCCACAACAGTGATTGTGTTTCCTTTATTAATTGTCACTGTCACTTCTGTACAGTAACCCGCTAAAGCTTCGTCGATAGAGTTATCAACGATTTCCCACACGAGGTGGTGAAGACCAGCCGCGGACGTTGTACCAATGTACATACCTGGTCTTTTTCTAACTGCTTCAAGCCCCTCTAAGACTTGAATGTTTGTTGCCGTATACTTCGCATCAGCTTTTTCGAGTTGAGCTTCTTCCTCGTTCATCTCGGAAACTTCGACCTTAATCTCGGGAGCGGGATTTTCGGTTTTTGCTTCTTCTACGACAGCTTCTTTCTTTTCTTCTTCCATAGAAGACCTCCTTTATTTATTTTTTAAGTTCTATTTGATATTGAGCGGCACCGGCGATTTTTAGATTTGTCGCGGTGATAAACACTTGCTCGAATTTTTTGAGGAAATTAATCAGTCTTACACAGTGCTCTTTATCGAGTTCACTCATCACATCATCGAGGACAATAACTGGTCTTTTGTCTTTGTCATCAATGAGGAAGTAGGGACTGAGTTTTAAGGCCAAAGCTACAATTCGGTTTTCACCCTGGGAGCCAAATTGACCAATATCGCGTCCATTTAGGCAAATTGAGAAATCTTCTCTGTGAATACCTATAGAAGTTGCTTTCTGATGTAAATCTCTCTCCTCGGCCCTTTTAAATGCCTCTAACGCGTTCTTTTGGAAGTCCTTGCCAGGCTCGATAAACGGTTTGTAGATAATTTCCAATTTTCCTTCTACGCCTGTGAGCGCGCGCGTTATTTTTATAAGGATATCGTTGATATCCTTGACATACATCTGCCTATATAGCACAATCGGATCGCTTAATTTCACTAGCATTTCTGTAGTTGCTTCTAGCAAAACCGGATCTACATTGTTACTCTTCAATAAATCATTTCTTTCTTTGAGAACTTTATTATAACGGGCAAGGTAATCTAAATAGGGTTGGCTTTTCTTACAGAGATTTATATCCAAAAAAGTTCTTCTTGTTTTGGGTGAACCACGAAACATCAAAACGTCTTTTGGTTCAAAAAGCAAAACATTCACATTTTTAGATAATTCCGACCTAGTAGTCGGCTTACCATTTAATAAAATTTGCCTCCCTTCGCGAGTAATAATGATTTTGATTTTGCGGTTTAGTTGCCCTTCTGAACAGACGGCATCTATTTCCGCTTTGTCTTTGGAATTAGTAATTAACTCCTTATCTTCATCAGTCCTAAAGCTTTTAGCAATCGATAAATAGTAAATCGATTCAGCAACATTGGTTTTACCAGCGGTATTAGGACCTACCAATATATTCATTCCTGGAACAAAATCATAAGACAAATAGGAATGATTACGAAAGTTTTTGAGAGTGAGTTTTTTAACAAGCATTATTTAATGACAAACGATTGGTTTTCGAGATCGATTCGGTCACCTTTATATAGCTTGCGACCTCTTCTGTTCTCTAATTCACCATTCACCCGCACTTCATTCTCTTCTAGAAAGATTTTAGCCATTCCCCCGGTAGAAATGACGTTAGATACTTTTAAGAGAGATTGAAGAGTGATGTATTCTTCATCTGGTCTTAAATTTATTGTTTTGACACTCACAAGAAACTCCTGTGCTTAATTATACACTATATAAATAAAAAAGGGAATTAAATATTCCCTATTCTATTATATTGTCTAAATTAGCCGTTTTTGGCCTAATACGTCCTCACTGGAGTCACAATTTGGATGACGGACTCATCTGAGGCATTTTTCACCACAAAGGGCTTCATTTCGCCTACAAATGCAAATGTGACATCTTCACAATTGAGAGCTTTAACTGCCGCGACCACAAATTCGCTGTTGAATGAAATTCTTAAGTCTTGACCGATGAATTTAAAGACATCGATTCTTTCGACAGCAGAACCAATTTGTTGGCTTTTTGCGGAGATTTCCACATTACTTTCGTTCATCGTTAAGTCAACAACATTCTCTCTTTCAACGGATAAAATGTTTGCACGATCAATAGCTTTAATTAAATCGTTAGCGTTCACTTGCAATGAATAATTAGTCATACGAGGAACGATGTTTTTGGTATTTGGATAATCACCAGCGATTAAACGAGAGGCCACAACCGTTCTTCCTAATGTGAATAAGGCTTTCTTGTCACTGAATGCGATATCGATAGAGTCTTGTTCTTCTAGCAAATGGTCAACCTCCACCATCATCTTCGCAGGAATGTTAGCGACGAAGTGGATATCTTCAGGAATAGCGATTTCTTTTCTCGCCATACGAGCAGAGTCTGTCGCAGTAGCGGTTAACACGCCATTAGAGGCTTCAAGATTCATCGCAGTTAAAATTGGCTTTTGTTCTTTTGTAGATGCCGCAAATGCTGTTTGAGACACTAAAGAATCAAAATCAGCCTTACTAAGTGTTAATTGGGTTCCGTTTGGTTCTAAATCCAAATCAGGATATTCTTCTGGTCTAACACAGTTTAAATCATAGTTAGAACGCGTATTACTAACTTTAGCGATTGTGGAATCAATAACTTCAAATGTAATTTCATCAGATTCCATCTTTCTTGCCATTTCAGTGATTAATTTAGCATTTACTAAAGTAGCACCTTCTTTGAAGTTTCTGATTATTTCAAGGCCATTAAATCTATAAGGTACATGAGTTTTAATTGTTAAATCATAGTTTGAACCAGTTATAAACAAACCATTTTCATTTAATTCAATCTTTAAATTAGCTAAAACGGCAACAACAACTTTGCTAGATACTGCTCTAGATGCTGTTAATAAACCTTTAAGAAATTCTTCTCTTTTAATTGTAAATCTCATAGATTATTTCCTTTCGTTTTATATTTATTATTATATTAATAATATTAAGGTGTGTGGATAATGTGGATAACTCGCTTTTATCTCGTTTTATTCCTAATTAATTTTTATTCTACCATACGGAACAATAATTTAACATTTTATTTTTAATAAACTATGTTATGGTTTTAAGCGGTTTTGTATCTCTTCAATAGCTTGTTTTAGAGCCTCATCAGTTTTCAACCCTTTTTCCACATTGGATATACCTGACATAACAGTTGTGTGATCTTTACCACCTAATAAGCTACCAATTTGTTTCAATGAAATCTCTGTTAACATATATCTCATAAGATACATACATATATGTCTAGCGAGAACTAATTGACTGGTTCTTGTTTTTCCGGTGATTTGTGATGGTTCTAATTTATAGTAATCCGCGACGGTGTTGATAATTTTTTGTCCGTTTAATTGTGTGGATACTTGCTTTCCACCAAGGATATCTTCTGCGGCTTCAATCGCAATATCCATTGTGATGTAATTTTCACCGAGGAATTCCGCTTTTAATGTTAACCTATTTAATGCACCTTCCAAGTCTCTGATACTCTTGGAGAATTTCTCTGCATAAAGGATAAGAACACTCGGGTCGAAATCATTGATGTTCAGGCCTCTTTCTTGAATCTTCTTCTTTAAGATTTCCACACATGATTCATGGTCCGGTTCATTAATCTTAATAACCAAGCCTTGAGAGAATCTAGTAATTAATCTATCTTGAATCTTTTCTAACTCATTTGGCTGACGATCAGAGCTAACGACAACTTGCTTCTTGTGAGCGATCATCCAATTGTAAATAGTGAATAAAAAGTCTTGAGATTTCTCGCGACTTGCAAGGTTTTGCACATCATCTATCATTAAAACATCGATTCCTTTTAAATAAGTTGCGAGGTCATCTGCGTCTTTTTCTCCAGTGACAAAACCGATATATTCTTCTACGAAAGCTTGCGCACTAATTAGTAAAACTTTTGTTGCTGGATTCTTCTCTTTGATATAGTTTCCAACAGCGTGCATTAAGTGAGTTTTTCCTAAGCCTGAATGGGAATATAAGAAGAAAGGATTGAATCTAATTCCAGGGTTTTCTGCCACTACTTTTGCAGCGTGATAAACCTCTTTATTGAATTGACCTACAACATAACTATCAAATGTTAGTGAAGGATCGAGGAATGAATCACTAAAAAATGGTGTTTCTTTATTCTGTTGTGGAGCGAATCCTTTTGATTCTTTTCTTTCTGATTTGCCGATTTCTTTACTTGAGACGAACTCAACTTCGTATGTATCTTCAGTAATATCGTTAACAATATCAGTTACCATTTGAATGTATTTGGTGTTCAAAACAGCACGAGCAAGATCTTTTTCGACGATAACTTGAATCCTGTTACCGTAAATTTCATTGATATATGTTCCAGCAAAAAAGGAGTCGAATGTTTGTCTGTCTCCTAATTTTTGCTCCACTCTTTTAAGGGTGAGATCCCAAAGCCTTGCTATTTCTGATATTGAACTAATCATATAAATATGTTTCCTGTCTATTGCTGTGATTAATTATAGAATAATCCACCGCTTTTTTTAATTGAAAAAACAAGTTTTTAAGTTATCCACATCAGTTCTTTATCCTATCTTTATTAGATAGCACTTTTTCCACAACTTTCTTTTTGTGGGGAAATGTGGAAAACCTTTTTCTTCGGTGGATAAAATGTTGATTTGTTTTTCTGATGTAGAATCAAAAAACCACTTATTATAACAAGTTATATAAAAGCATAAACTACATCTCGTTTTGTGGTTTAAGTGAAAATGTGGATAACTCTTATTCGCTTATATATTTTTATATGTATGCACTCACGCGTTATTGACATTTATCTATAAATGCCCATATAATTTTTAACGCTATGTTTAAGGAGGTACACTTAAGATGAAACGTACATATCAACCAAGTAAAATCAAACATCAACGTAAGGCCGGTTTCCGTGCCAGAATGAAAAGTGATAAGGGTCGTAATGTGTTAGCTCGCCGTAGAGCTAAAGGTCGTAAAGTCCTTACTGCCTAATTAGGAGAATTGATGAAAACCCTTAATCGAATTAAAAAGAGCGAAGACTTCGCTACTACAATTCATAAAGGTAATTCATTCCGCTTACCAAGTTTTATTGTTCATATTAAAAAGAACGAACTATCTTATGTTAGAGTAGGTATTTCTGCTTCTAAGAAGCTTGGTCATGCGGTACTACGCAACCGCGTAAAGCGTCAGGTGAGAGCGATGTGCGACGATTTAATTAAATATGATGCACACTCACTTGATATCGTCATTATTGTCAGGAAAGATTTTTTAGATAAGACATTTAATGACAACAAATCACAATTATGTGATTTATTTACAAAACAGGTAGGGTTATAAAATGAAAAAAAGCACAAAAATAGGATTAGGTTTAACCACACTCCTTTTGGGGGCTATGGTTTTAACTGGCTGTACTAACTCATTCTGTTCTTCAAAAGATAAAGCCCATATCTTATACGCTATCGATCACGGTGTTTGCGAATACTTTGCTACTGAAGATAAAGCCAAAGAGTACAACGCTCAAGGTGAAATTGGTAAATTAGATGCCGATATCACCACAAACGAAGTTTGGTACAATGCTTCTCTCGATAATAGTAAAGGTTTAAGCAAAATTCATGATGCTGCTTTAAATAAACAATTTTTAGCCGCACCATCACTTGCTTATTACATTGAACTAGATAACGTCGTGTTAAAACACGCTATTGAAGCTGCTAACATAACTGATAAAAACCTAACAGCTGACGATATAAGTTATATGAAAAAAGAAGGGGACAAATATGTTCTCAACAAAGAAAGTGTTCTTAGTAAATTCGGATATTTGAAATATTACGGAAATAACGAAAAAGATAGCAAGAAGTTATGGGAAAACTGGGATGCATACACTAACGAAGTTAGACTTTCTGAAAAAGTCGCGATTGATGAATGTCCCACTACTGACTACATTACTTTCTATCAAAATCAAATGAAGAACAATATTGCTGGATATCGTTCTTGCTTAGCTATTTCTAATGGTTACTATGGTAACTATGGTGATGGCGTTCAAGTTGAGATTGAAGCAAAAGACTGGGGTTACGCCTGGCAAAGAGTGGGTTTCCTCTCTGGTTTGTTGGTTTATCCAATTGGCTGGTTAACAGATACAATCGCTGTTGGCTTTGCTAAAGGTGGCATGGCTCAAGGTTGGGCATCATTATTAGCTATTTTGTTTGTCACAATTATCGTGAGAACTTTAATGCTTGCAGCAACCTTTAAGCAAACCACTTCTTCCAACAAAATGCAGGAATTACAGCCGGAAATTGCAAAGATTCAGGCCAAATATCCTAACTCAAATACCAACAATTACGAGAAACAACGTTTAGCGGCAGAGACCCAAGCATTATATAAGAAACACAAGATTAATCCTTTCACGTCCATCTTAGTGATGATCGTGCAATTCCCTGTGTTTATCTGTGTTTGGGGTGCTATGCAAGGCAGCGCTATCTTGTCTACAGGTCGTGTCTTAGGACTCAACTTATCACAATCTATTAGTTCTGTTCTTACCACTTGGTCTAACTGGAAAGATCCAGCATCAGGTGTTTGGACTGCTTTAGTCTTGTTCTTATTAATGGCTGGTGCACAAACAGTCGCTATGTTATTACCACAATGGATAGCTAAAGCTAAAAAGAAAAAGATTGCTAAACTCGGACGCAATCCTGCTCAAAAAGAATCTGATAACAAGATGAAGTGGTTCACATATATTATGCTCGCCATGATTATCTTTATGGGATTCTCCCTTGTGTCTGCCTTAGGTGTTTATTGGTTAGTGGGTGCTTTATTCTCTATTGCACAAACACTTATTACGCACGCGATTATGAATCGCAAAGGCAGCAAAAAATAATAAAGGAGACTAAATATGAAATCATATACTGGAAAAACAGTGGAAGATGCATTAAATGCCGCCAGTGAAGAATTGGGTACTCCTGTTGAAGAATTAGTTTATGTTGTTACTGATAAAACAAAAGGTATTTTCAATAAGAAAATAGTTGTTGAAATTTATGAACTTTCCGACATTATTAAATATGCGGAAGACTATGTCTTAACAGTAACTGATAACCTTGGAATTGAAAGCACAGTTAATACTAAACTCGATGACGATATTATCCGTATCACTATCGATTCTACCCATAATCCAATTTTAATTGGAAAGAATGGCAAGACACTCCAAGCGTTAAATGAATTAACCAAATTAGCAGTCAGCAATCATTTCCATAAGAGATTTAGAGTTTTATTAGATGTCAATGGTTACAAAGATAATAAATATTATAATCTCGGTAAAATGGCTCGTAGATTTGCTCATCAAGTCCAAAAGACAAAAACCACTTATACATTTGATCCAATGCCAGCAGATGAAAGAAGAATCATTCATAATGCTTGTTCAGGTATGGAGCACATCCGCACCGAATCTTCTGGCGAAGGAACACAACGTCAAGTACACATTATTTACGTTGATTAATTAAATTAGCACCCTTTGGGTGCTTTTTTGGAAAGGTATTTATGTTTGAAACAATTGTCGCGTTAGCAACTCCCCCAATGAAATCCGCATTAGCCATCATTAGAGTGTCTGGTGATGATTGCTTTCAAATAGTCTCTAAATGCTTTTCCAAAGACATTACAAACATTAAAGAAAGAACCCTTTTGGTAGGGAAAATTCAAAACCATAAAACCGGTCAAATTATCGATGAAGTCGTCATGGCTATCTATAAAGGACCAAAGAGTTTTACCGGTGAAGATTTAGTGGAAATTATTTGCCATGGTTCATCTTTAATCAGTCAACAAATTATCGATCTTCTTTTAGAAAATGGTGCTAGATTAGCGACAAATGGTGAATATTCTTCTCGCGCTTATATCCATCAAAAAATCGATTTAGTACAAGCAGAAGCAATAAACGATATCATCAACGCCACTACCAAAGAAAGTAAAGATATCGCAATGTTCTCTCTTTCTGGTAAAACAAGTGATTTATTACAACCTGTTAAAACCAAATTAGCGGATATTATTTCTTTAATTGAAGTCAACATCGATTATCCCGAATATGAGGATATAGAGCAGGCAAATAAGCAACAAGTCATCACATATTGTGATGAAACTATTGATATGATCAACAAACTCATCGATGATGGTGAAAAAGCCAAGATTATTAAAGATGGTATTAAAGTCGCGATTGTCGGTAGACCAAACGTCGGTAAATCATCTCTTTTAAATGCTTTAGTGGGTGAAGAAAAAGCTATCGTTACTGATATAGCAGGAACCACTAGAGATATCGTGGAAGGTGAAGTAAATCTCAATGGCATTGTTTTACATTTATTAGACACTGCAGGTATTAGAGAAGTTGATGATGTGGTGGAATCGATAGGCGTAGAAAGAGCGAAAAAATCTATTAACGATGCAGAACTCGTGATAGTGGTCTTAGATGCCGGAGAACCGCTAAAAGATGAGGATAAAGAAATATTGAGCATCACCGAAGAACTCAATCGTATTATTGTTTACAATAAATCAGACAAGATTTCTAAAATTGATGATGGAAAAATCTATATATCTGCTTTAAGTAATGATATCGAACCATTAGTGAAAGAAATATATAGAATTATCGGTTTAGATGATCAATCTTTTAAACGTCCAGCGCTTAGTAATGTGAGACAAATCGGTTTATTAAAACAAGCTAGAATGTCTTTGGAAAAAGCCAAGGAAGATTGTTTAAATGATTTAACGGTTGATTTAGTTTCTATCAATTTGATGGATGCTTATTATGCGATTCTTGATATTTTAGGAGAGAGAAATAAGAGTGATTTGAGTAAAGAAATCTTCTCTCGTTTCTGTGTGGGAAAATGATTTTTGATACACATTGTCATTTAAATTCCGAAGAACTCTATAACAATATCGATGAAGTTATCACATCCGCAAAAGTGGTGGGTGTCGATAAATTTTTAGTAGTGGGATGGGATATTAAAAGTTCTTATCTCGCTATCGAACTAGCAAATAAATATCCAGAAATATACGCTGCCATTGGTGTGCATCCCACGGATATCGATGGAGTTACTGATGAAGACTTTGATAAATTAATGACACATGTCAATGATCCAAAAGTTGTTGCTATCGGTGAAATCGGTCTCGATTATCATTGGGTAAAAGATCCTGAGCAAAGAGAAAAACAAAAACAATGGTTTATTAAGCAAATAAACGTAGCAAATCTCTATAAAAAGCCTATTTCTATTCATAATCGTGAGGCATTTGGAGATTGTTTAGCTATATTAAAAGAACATAAGCCTTTATATGGTGGAGTGATGCATTGTTACTCTGGGAGTGTGGAATTATTGAAAGATGTTTTAGACCTTGGATTATATATTGGTCTTGATGGTCCATTAACCTTCACAAATGCCAAAACACCTAAGGAAGTATGTGAGGTTGTTCCCCTTGATAGATTGGTAGTGGAAACCGATTCTCCATATTTAGCGCCACACCCTTTAAGAGGCACGGTTAATGAACCGAAAAATATAGCGCTCGTTATCGACGAAATAGCAAGATTAAAAGAAGAATCTAAGAAGCATATTATCGATGTGTTATATAAGAATTCTTGTCGTCTATTTGGTATTGAAGAATGATGTATTATTTTGATGGAATTATTGTTGTGGAAGGTAAGAGTGATGTCGCTTATTTATCTTCATTCATCGATGCTTTATATATAACCACAAACGGTTATGAAATACCTGATGAAGAGATTGATTTCCTCAAACATTATTCAAAACAAAAGAAAGTCATTGTGTTAACTGATCCAGATGACGCTGGTGAATGTATTAGAAACAAATTATCAAAATTAGAATTCGCTCATATTGACATAAAAGTTAACTTTGCTAAATGTGATAAAAACGGAAAGCATGGTATTGCTGAATGCGATAAAAATGAATTATTAAATGTTCTAAGAGAACATTTGTTAACTAAAGAAACCACTAAAGGTCAATTAACTTGTAGTGATTTATATAGATACGGAATTGTTGATAACGAATCTAGAAATAGTTTATGTAAAAAGCTTCATTTAGGAATTTGTAATAATAAACAACTATTAAAAAGATTGAACTATTTGAACATTAAATTAGACTGAGGTAAAAAATGGAAATTAATCGAAAGAACGTCATGGAGATTATTGAAAAGTCAGGCCTTAAACCAGATAAGGATTATGGCCAAAACTTTTTGCTGGAACCAGATGTTTGCAAGAAGATTGTTGATCTATTAGAAATTAGTAGTGAAGACACTGTTTTAGAAATTGGTCCTGGTATCGGTTCTTTAACTCATTTTTTATCCATTAGTGATGCTAAAGAAATCACATTAGTGGATATCGATAAAAGAATGATTGATTTCCTGAAAATCTTATATACAAAAGACAATATTGAATTGGTCTTAAATGATATACGAAAAGTTGATGTTTCTAACTATACAAAGATAATCGGTAATCTACCCTACAATATTACAACAGAAACAATTGTTTATCTTTTAGAAAAATGTCAAAAAGCAAGAAGAATGGTGTTGATGTGCCAAGCGGAAGCCTTCCCAAGATTTTATGATTTATCTGGTAAGGAATATGGACCGGCATCAATACTTGTTCACTTATTAGGAGTATCGAAACGCAATTTTGTGGTAAAACCCGGTTGTTTTTATCCAGTTCCCAAATGTTCATCTCTAGTTTTTACGATAGATTTAGAAGAAAACATTAATAAATCATTTGTTTTAGAAGTTTATAAATTTGCGAAGAGATTGTTCCTAAATAGACGCAAAACAATATATAACAATTTAAGTACTTGTTTAGGTAATAAAGAAGTTGCGCAGAATATTTTAGAAGCCTTAAATGTTCCTATGAATAAGAGGCCAGAAGAAATATTGCCTCAACAATACGTAGAAATATATAATCTATCAAAAGATTATTTGATTGATATTCATTGATTTTATCAATATAATGAGGTCCCTATGAAAAACCTAGTTATTAAAAGTTACGCAAAAATAAATCTTTGCCTTAATGTCGTGGGCAAAAGAGAAGATGGATACCATAATCTCGATATGGTTATGCTTCCTTTAGAATTACATGATTCCGTTTTGTTCACAGAACTAAAAAGTGCTCCTGATCACTATGTGACAATAGATGATTTTTCATTGGGTTTGTTTAAATACAATACCGCAACTACCGCTATTAATTTGTTACAAGAGAAATATGGATTCACTAATAGATTTAGAGTGTCCATCCATAAAGTTATCCCTATGCAAGCGGGACTTGGTGGTGGCTCTTCTAATGCCGCAGCAGTGATTAATGCTGTTGATAAATATTTAAAGCTCAATATGAGTGAACAAGAGAAAATTGATGTGGCCGTTCAGGTTGGAGCAGATGTTCCTTTCTTTATTTCCTCTAAACCCGCAAGATGTCGTGGTGTTGGCGAAAAGATTGATTTTATCAATCTTAAAAACGATTATTGTGTTTTAATAGTGAAACCCGTTATAGGTTGTTCCACAGAAAAAGTATTCAAATTATCCGATACTATGGATTTAAAGATTGGTAATGTTGAAGATGTGATAAAAGCACTTGAAGAAGGCGACGATGTTAAATTATCACAATCAATTTGTAATTCTTTAGAACCTGCCGCTATCTCTTTAGTGCCAGAAATCCAAGTCATTATTGATAAATTAAAGATGCGCGGTCTTAATATTGTGCAAATGAGTGGATCTGGTTCCGCAGTATTTGCAATGAGTACAGATAAAAAACTCATTAAGAACGTGGCGAAAGAATTAGAAAAAGAATACTTAGTTGAACTTACAAAAGTACTTAAATAGGAGGCTTTTATGAAAAGATACGCAATTATTTTAGCGGCCGGAAAAGGCACGAGGATGCATTCTATTGATCCCAACCATTCAAAGGTCTCTTATCCAATTCTTGGTAAACCAATAATTAACTATGTTTTAGATGCTTTAAAACCATTAAAATTTGATAGAAAAGTAGTGGTGGTGGGCTTCGGCGGTGAGGTTACCTCTCAATTAGTGGGTAATGAAGCAGAAGTTGTTTGGCAAAAGAATATTCTTGGCACTGGTCATGCAGTGCAACAAGCCGCACCTTTATTAAAAGATTTAGATGGTGAAACATTAATTATTTATGGTGATACACCCCTTGTGTCCACCGAAACAATCCAATCTATTCTTCATATCCACGAAAAAGAAAATAATGATTTAACAGTTGTCTCTGCGGTTTTATCAAATCCTCAAGGATATGGAAGATTATTAAGAGAAGAAAAGAGTTATAAATTATTAGCGATTCGTGAAGAGACAGACTGCTCTAAATATGAGTTAGATGTTAATGAAGCTAACACCGGTATTTGTGTATTTAATAACAAGTTATTATTTAAATACTTAAACAAAATGGATAACAACAACAAAAGACAATTGTTCTATTTGTCTCAACTAGTAGAATTCTTTGTTAACGATAATCTAAAAGTCGGATCATATGTTGTAGAAGATATGGTGGAAGTATTTGGTATTAATGATAGAGTGCAACTCTCATATGCTGCTAAAGTGATGAGAAAGAAAATCAATCATGAATTAATGTTATCTGGTGTTTCTATGGAAGACCCCGATACAACTTATATCTCACCAAATGTTGTTATTGGTAAAGATACAGTTATCTTCCCTAATACCACCATCTATGGCAATACCGTTATTGGTGATGGAAATGTGATTGGTCCTAATCTTGTTATCGAAAACTCTATAATAGGTAATAACAACACCATTAAATGTCAAAAAGTTTTAAATGCTAAGATTGGTAATAATCAAGAAATCACTGAAAATGTTATAGGAGATAAATAATGTTAATTATTGATTGCTTTGGACACAACATTTATATCGATAAAGAACTAGTGGGTTACATTCAAGAGAATGAACTCATTATCACCGGAAGAAAATTCGCCGACATTACCGATGATGGAATTATTTCCTTCGGTCAAAAAGAAGTCGGTTTTATCGATGATGATGGCTCAATCATCATTAACGATAGAGAAGTTGGCTACATCGACGCTGACAACAATTTTGTTTTTAATAAATCTTTCGCAAATATCAAAAAATAACTGCAAAAATTACTTATTTTATGGGAAAAATAGAAAAAACTTTAAAATCTAACGTTGTTTATAGAGGCAAAATCCTCACATTAAATAATGATGAAGTTTTAGTAAACGGTAAGAAATCCACAAGAGAAGTGGTTCATCATCATGGTGGTGTTTGCATCCTTGCGGAAGTCGATGGCAAGATCGTTTTTGAAAAACAATATCGTTACGCCTATGGTGAAGAGGTTTGGGAATTACCCGCTGGCAAATTAGAAAAAGGTGAAAATTCCTACGATGCCGGTATTAGAGAACTAGAAGAAGAGGTTGGCTTAAGAGCAGAATCTCTTATTGATATGGGTGAGATGTATCCTTCTTGTGGATACACAGATGAAAAAATCCATCTTTATATTGCTCACAATGTTACCAAAGTTCCTAGACATCTTGATGAAGATGAAAATATCGATGTTTATTACTTTAGTATTGATGAAGTCAAAGAAATGATTATGAAAGGTCAAATAAAAGACGCTAAGACAATTAGTCTTGTATTTAAGTACCTTAATAAATAAAATAGTTAGAACAATTAGAAAACGGAGGTTGTTTTATGCAATTAGTTATATTAGCAGCTGGTATGGGTTCCCGCTTCGGTGGATTAAAACAAATGGAACCAATGGATGATTATGGAAACTTCATTTTAGATTATTCCGTCCATGATGCGATTCGCGCTGGCTTTGACAGTGTAATTTTCATTATTAAAAAAGAACACTATGAAATCTTTAGAGAAACAATCGGTAAACGTGTTGAACCATTAGTGAAGACCGAATACGCTTTCCAAGATTTAAATGATTTACCAGAAGGCTTTACTTGCCCAGAAGGTAGAGTGAAACCATGGGGTACCGCTCACGCCATCTTAGCAGCCAGAGATTTAATTAGAGATAATTTCATTATCATTAATGGTGATGACTATTATGGTCAAGAAACATATGAAGTCGCTGCCAAGTATTTAAAATCATTACCGAAGAATAGTGTTGGTAAATATGCGAACGTCGCTTTTGATGTTGCTAACACATTAGCGGAAAACGGCTCTGTGAAGCGCGGAGTTTGCTTCCATGATGACAAACTCTATTTAACAAAAATGATTGAATCTAGCATCTGTAGAGATGAAAGAAACATCATTCAAGCCACACCATTAGATGAAAACATTCGTCCATTCATCTGCCAACCTGGCCAATTAGTGTCTATGAACCTATTTGTTTTCACTAAAGACATCATCGATAGATTAAAGGAACAATTCCCTATCTTCTTAAGAGATAACATTGATAACTTAAAATCTGAGTTCCTAATTCCTGAAGAAGTTTCCCGCTTAGTGGAAAATGGTAAAGCGACATTAAAACTCATCGGTACACCTTCCGTCTGGTATGGTGTGACCTATCGTGAAGATAAACCAGCAGTCGTTAAAGCTCTTAAAGAATTAACTGATAAAGGTTTATATAAAAAAGGTTTGTATTAATCTTAAATAGACAAAATAAAAGCGGAATTTCATGTAAATCCCGCTTTTTTGTTGCTTATTTATTATTTTTCGTCATCATCTTCATCATCGTCATCGTCATCGAAGTCATCATCATCTTCAAAATGAACTTTGACATCGTTGCGATGCATATATTTATCAATCGGACCGAAGATCAGATAGAAGGCTGGAATGGTTAAGAACAAGAACCAATAGAAGGACCATCCTTCGAATCCGAAATACATTCCTAAGAACCCTAATGTACAATACGCGGCTACAACAAGAATTGGGTAGGCGAAATTACAAATTCTTCTATGTCTAACCGCGTGTGGAATAGAGGAAACAATAATTGGTAATAAGAATAAGATCCAACCCATGGACCAACCCATATTTTTATCAGTCCATAATAGTCCCATTAATATATAACCAATTAAAGCAAGACCAAATAATGTTGCAGTGGTGATGATCCAGGGTTTATCTTCAGCTTTGCATTTTACTTTAGTAACCTTGCCGTCTTTCTTTACAAAAATTCCTTTGTTATTGATATGAACTTCTTTACCATCATCATCAACGAGATGAATACCTTCACTCTTATTTAAATCTTCTCCTTGGTGTTTTTCTTTATCATCAACAACTTCTTCAGCGGTGTTTTCTTCTGCTTTATCTGCTTTTATATCACCATTTTCGACAGGCTTTCTTCCTAATAATTCATCAACGGTTACACCTAAGATATCTGCCAAGGATGAGAGCACTAAGATGTCGGGAGAAGATAAATCATTTTCCCACTTAGATACGGCTTGTGGAGAAATAACGATTTTGTTAGCTACTTCTTCTTGTGTTAATCCTTTTTTCTTTCTAATACGTGCTAATCTTTGTCCAAATGTTTCTTTCATAATAGCAGCCTCCTTTGTTTGACAGGAAAACTATAAAACATGTATCAAAAATATTTTATAACCAATCCGTTGCTCAACTGTATTTTTTCTCAACCAACAGTTGAATATAAAAAAAGACTATAGATATAATCTATAGTCAATTTTTGCGTTTTTTATTAGAAACAACTATTTTTTTCTTGGATTTCTAATTGCGGCTTGAGCAGCAGCTAATCTCGCAACTGGCACACGGAATGGTGAGCAAGAAACATAGTCTAAACCGACTTTGTGATAGAAATCGATGGAGTTTGGTTCGCCACCTGTTTCACCACAGACACCAATGTGTAAATCAGGTCTGGTCTTACGGCCTTGTTCGACGGAGTATTTGACTAATTTACCAACACCGTGTTGATCTAAGGTCTTGAAAGGATCTTCTTCTAAGATCTTGTTCTTGTAATAATCTGGTAAGAACTTACTAGCATCATCACGAGAGAAACCGAAGGTCATTTGTGTTAAGTCATTTGTACCGAAGGAGAAGAATTCCGCTTCTTCAGCGATTTCGTCTGATAATAAAGCAGCACGTGGGATTTCAATCATTGTACCGACATGATAAACGAGTTTTTGTCCGGAAGCTTTGATGACTTCATCAGCGGTCTTCACAACGATAGCTTTAACGAATTTGAATTCTCTTAAGTCTAAGGTGAGAGGAATCATGATTTCTGGTTCGATATGTAAACCGAGTTTCTTATTGACTGCTAAAGCAGCTTTAATAATTGCGCGTGTTTGCATTTCACCGATTTCAGGATAGGAAACGTCAAGACGGCAGCCTCTGTGACCCATCATTGGATTGAATTCATGTAAATCAGAAATTCTCTTCTTGATGTATTCGACAGAATGTCCGGTAGCTTCAGATAATTCTACGATCTTATCTTCTTCTTGTGGCAAGAATTCATGGAGAGGTGGATCTAATAAACGAATGTTGACATTGAGTTCTTTCATTTCTTCAAAGATGCCTTCGAAGTCTTTTTGTTGGAGAGGTTCCATTTCCGCTAAAGCGGCTTTTCTTTCTTCAACTGTATCCGCTAAGATCATCTTTCTGAAGTGGAAGATCTTATCTTTATCGAAGAACATATGTTCAGTACGGCAGAGACCGATACCTTCAGCACCGAATAAGATAGCTTGGTGAGCATCTCTTGGTGTATCAGCGTTGGTTCTGACTTTTAATTGACGAGCTTCATCAACCCATTTCATTAAACGACCGAAGTTACCACTGGAGAGGTCTGGTGCAACTTTCTTAATATCACCGCTATAAACACAACCTGTGGAACCATCTAAGGAGAGGACATCGCCTGGACCATAGACTTTACCATCGATGGTTAATGTTTGTGCTTCTTCATTAATTAACGCTGCAGAACAGCCAGTAATACAGCATTTTCCCATGCCTCTAGCAACGACAGCGGCGTGACTTGTCATACCACCACGCATGGTTAAGATACCTTCAGAGGCAATCATACCGATTAAGTCTTCTGGAGAAGTTTCGGCACGGACTAAGACGACCTTTTCACCAGCTTTATGTCTCTTTTCTGCGTCTTCAGCAGTAAAGGCTAATTTACCTGTACCGGCGCCTGGGCCTGCAGGATTACCTTTAGCGATTAAACGAGATTGAGCAGCGGCTAAATCGTCTTTATCAAAGTTAGGTAATAATAATTTATCGAAGGAAACAGGATCAATTCTTAAAACTGCTTCTTCTTTGGTAATTAAACCTTCATCAACCATGTCACAAGCCATCTTTAGGGCTGCGGCTGGGGTTCTTTTACCACTTCTTGTTTGTAAGAAGTATAATTTGCCTTCTTCGACTGTGAATTCCATATCTTGCATATCGCGATAGTGGAGTTCCATGTTTTTAATTGTCTTGACGAATTGATCATAGACGTCAGGCATTCTTCTCTTTAATTCATCGATATGTAATGGGGTACGGATACCAGCGACGACGTCTTCACCTTGTGCATTTGGTAAATATTCAGCAGAGATAACTTTTTCACCTGTAGCAGCATTACGGGAGAAGGCAACACCTGTACCGGATGTTTCACCTTTATTACCGAACGCCATTGATTGAACGTTAACAGCGGTTCCCCATTCATAAGGAATGGAATATTGCATACGATAAACGTTAGCACGTGGATTGTCCCAGCTTCTAAAGACAGCGGCGACAGCTTCCATTAATTGTTCTTTTGGATCGGATGGGAATTCTTCACCAAATGTTTCTTTGTAATATGCTTTGTAGCGTTTAACTAAGTCTTTTAATTGTTCAACATTAACTTCTGTATCGAGTTTATAACCGTTTTCTTCTTTTAATTTATCAAGCATCTTGTCCATAGCATCTCTTGGATGACCTTTGGCGATATTTGTAAACATAAGAATGAAACGACGATAAGAGTCCATTGCGAATCTTTCGTTACCGGTTTCTCTTGCTAAAGCAGCAGCAGTAACATCGTTTAAACCTAAGTTTAAGATTGTATCCATCATACCAGGCATACTCACGCGAGCGCCGGAACGAACGGAAACTAATAATGGGTTATGATCACCACCGAATTTTTTGCCGGTTTTCTTTTCAATACCTTCGATAGCTTCAAAAATTGCTTTTTGAACATATTCAGGAATTGTTTTTCCACTTTGATAATAAAGTGTACAAGCTTCGGTTGTGATTGTGAAACCTTCTGGCACTGGGACACCGATATGGGTCATCTCAGCTAAACCAGCACCTTTACCACCGAGAAGTTCTTTACCTAAGCCATAAGCTTCTTCGAAGGGGTAAACGTATCTTTTTTCTTGAGCCATATTTTTCCTCCTAATAGGCAATGTGTAAAGCGCAGTGCGCTCACACCAGCGATACTATCGTATCACACGTGAAGGGTTTTCCGATATCTTTTTCGTATTTTTTGAAAAAAGGTATAATATAATGCGTTGAGGGACGATTATGAAAAATAACCCATGTGTATTAACTTTAGATTTTGGTACTCAATCAGTAAGAACCTGTTTAATTGATAATTG
>JAEEHE010000024.1 GCA_016280685.1 Caryophanales bacterium | reverse complement strand
ATAGTATAACCATGTGTTACAACCTCTTTATAAGGAGCCACTCCTTTTGTTGCAACTGATGTAAGAAGTGATGATTGGAACCAACCTCTATATTGGTCGCTACCTTCTAAATATAAATCGCTAGGATATTTAATACCTCTTTCTAAGAGAGTTCCAGCCCACGATGTACCAGAATCAAACCAAACATCCATGATGTCGTTTTCTTTGGTGAATTCTCCATTAGGAGAATGGCTATTCTTATATCCTTCCGGTAATAATTCTTTAGCGCTCTTTTCATACCAAATATTACTACCATGTTCTCTAAATAATTGTTCGACGTGTTTGAAGACTTTTTCTTCAATAACAGGGGTACCATCTTCGCAATAGAAAATAGGAATAGGAACGCCCCAAGCTCTTTGACGAGAAATACACCAGTCACCACGATCTTTAATCATGTTGACCATTCTTGTTTCACCCCAAGCGGGATACCATTTCACTTTGTGAATTTCTTCTAATAAGTCTTTTCTAATGGGTTCGATAGAGCAAAACCATTGATCTGTCGCTCTAAAGATGACAGGTTTATGGGTACGCCAATCATGAGGATAGGAGTGAGTAAATGTACTATGCTTTAATAAAGCACCATTTTCACTAATTATCTTTAAAACAGCTTCGTTAGCGTCTTCATAGAACAAACCTTCAATACCTTCACCAGTACCAGCTTTCATAAAGCCTTTTTCATCCACTGGGCAATAAGGTTCTAGTCCTCTTCCAGGATATTTCATACAGACTTGATAGTCTTCCGCACCATGCCCAGGAGCGGTATGAACTAAACCAGTACCGGCTTCATTGGTGACATGAGTGCCAACAATAACAAGGGAATCTCTATCATAGAATGGATGTTTACATACGACAAATTCCAAATCTTGACCTTTAATGGTCTTTAATAATTTGATTTCGCCGAGCTCTAATTCTTCAGTTAATCTTTCCGCGAATTCTTGAAGGAAAACAAGTTTTCCTTTGTTGGTTTCATATTCACCATAGATGAAATCAGGATGAGCGGAAATAGCTAAGTTAGCAGGTAAGGTCCAAGGAGTTGTGGTCCAAATAATGAGACGAGCATCGTTATCTACGATACCTTTACCATCTCTCACAGGGAAAGCCACATAGATAGAATGAGACTTCACATCCGCGTATTCGATTTCGGCTTCCGCTAAAGCGGATTCGCTACTAGGAGACCAATAAACTGGTTTTAATCCTTTATAAATAAGACCTTTCATGGCCATTTGGCCAAAGGCTTCAATTTGACGAGCCTCATATTCGTGAAGGAGAGTTAAATATGGATGATCAAAATCCCCGACTAAGCCGAGTCTTCTAATTTGTTCTTTTTGTCTTTCGACTTGTTTAAGAGCGTATTCTTCACATTTTTGACGGAATTCCACGATAGGTGTGGTTTTTCTATTGACACCGGATTTGGTGACCATATTTTCGATTGGCAAACCATGAGTGTCCCAACCAAAAACAAATGGTGTTTTAAATCCTTGCATGTTTTTATAGCGCACAACAAAATCTTTTAAGATTCTGTTGAGCATATGACCGCAGTGCATATCACCATTGGCGTATGGAGGGCCATCATGCAAAACAAATTCAATAGCCTCTTTGCGGTTATTGTTCATTTGTTCATATAAATTTTCTTGTTTCCACTTTTCGACGAGAACGGGTTCCTTCATATTGAGGTTACCGCGCATTTCGAAGTTGGATTTGTTCATCAATAATGTGGTTTTGTAATCCATAAATTACTCCTTGATATATCAAGGCCGAAAAAGGCCTAACTAGTATTTTAGCGCAAGCGTATGCATATGAACAGCAAAATCTGATGCTCCAGAAATAACGATTTTTGCCACACTTGTTTTTGCTTCGAAAGTGGTACCAATAAGGATTGGATCAGAATCTTGACCTGTTCCGGTATAAGAACCACTTTTTACAACAGTTGCGCCAGCATATAGCTTATAAGTTACTGTTTTGTTTGAAGCGCAGTTTGCCAAAATAAATATAGCTGATAAATTCTCAATCGATTCCGTAGTTTCGAAAGTGATGGAACCGACACCATGATTTGTTTTTCCAAAAGCAACACCAGCTTTTCTTTTGTTTCCTGGATTACAATCAGTATCTGAGGCATTGGTCCATGAAATTTTCCATTCAATTTCACTCAATGTCACGGTATTTCCACTTGTAAAGTCTTTCATATCGCCGCCCTTACTGTTTCCGGTCAACTCGTGTTGATAATTACAAATAGATATATCACCTTCGGTGACTTTGACTTTAATTTTGATTGTATTAAGTGTTGTTGGAATAGTTAAATAAGCAAAGCTGTTTTCTAAATCCGCTTTGGTAAAGGTATAAGAATCGAATAAATTAGCACCTTCAGGAGCTGGCTCGGTTGATAAGTCAGATTTGACCGCCACCAAATTGATGTCTTCAGCGGTATATGTGGTATCCACAACAGCGGATTCTTTATAACTTTCAACTCTATAGGCAATTGTTTCACCACTATCGGTATCCAAGATTTCTTCACTTGGTCTAATGTTTTCTAGAGAACCAGGTTGATCTTTTAAAGCGCCATAGGCATAGTTAATTAATTCTGGATAATCAGTAAATGGATTTCTATTGCCTTGCGCATCTTCCACAACATTATTTCTTCTATATTCAGCATAGCTGATGCCATAAGATGACCATGATAATAAGTCAGAAAGACCACCAATGGCAAATTCACAATTATCAGTGGAATATTCACCATATGCTTCGGCTTCTACCGCTAATAAATCTTCAAATGATAAATCAGTGGTATCTTGAGTGACATATTGTTCGTATATGGCTTGAGAAGCATCATCTTCGTGATAATGGAATTTACTAAAAGTGATTTTGCTATAATCAGCATATTCTTCACGAATTTGTAAGGCTTTTTGCGTATAAACAACATGGACAGATTTACTGCCACCAGTCTTATTAGGATCGTCGTCTTGGAACGTTAAACTATCAGTCACGTCTGCTATGACATCTTCGTTATACATAGTGGCCATGTAGAACAAAGCTCTACTTGCTTTGCCCTTATCATAATCGTTTGGCTCAAAATTCAATCTATCAGAACTATAGCCTTCTTCGGATTGACTATAGCTAGGTTCATTAACGTCTGCCATACCATAGTTCTTGTTGTTTCTAGCGGAGTTTCCACTCTTTCCGGCGGCATAAAGATTATGATAATCGGTTGCTCTGCCTTTTTGGGTAGTAGCTTCTCCGGTTGAGAATCCGGTCATCAAAGAGGCAGGAAAAGCGTGCTCTCTATTATATCCATTGGATTGTTCGCTCTTAAGAATTTCTTCAGCGGAATACATTGCATCTAAGGCAGAGGCATTATCGATAGCTTCATCAGCACTTCTCACGACATCCCAGTCATATTTTAATGGAGTATAATCTCTGATTATATCATGCAATTTATCAATCAAGTCTTCACCATTTTTCCATGTGGTCAAACCATTATAGTAACCAGCGTACAAATCGGTTTCATAGGTAGTAAATATATCCTGGACTACGATATTCATGGAAGCGGTCTTTTGAAGGTCTTCGGAAACTGCGGTAATAATTGCACTACCACCAGTTAAACCAGTGACGACACCATTTTCATCAACGGTCGCGACATCGGGGTTATTAGAGGAATAAGAAATTTTTTTATTTGTGGCAGTCGAAGGTAAAATTTCCACTGCGGTTTGATAAGTAGGATTGGCTTCAGAGGTTTTTTGTATGACTTTGGTGTCTTCGGAAAAAGCAATAGAGGCCACATGGGTCTTATCGCCTTCAATCCAAGGAGTGACATTGATAGTAAAGATGGCGGTTTGTCCACCATAGGTAACGGTGACATCAGTGCTACCAAGGCCTATGGCCTTCACTAACGCTCTTGTATTATAACTACTATCTTTAGTGACCTTAGCGATGCTGGGGTCTTCGACTGTATATGTCAGGTAATAATAATTGCCGCTTTCAGGAGCGGGTTTTATATACGCACTGACATAACGGGTTTGTTCCATTTGTAAATCTAATTCTTTGTCAGACACGCTAAAATTAAGGCCTTTATCTTTAAGAAAATCGGTTACTTGGCATTCACCATAATATTCTTTTTCATCCAATTGGCCATTGCTATTAGCATCGATAAAGCCAGTGATGGTGCAAGTTCCTTCCTTATAGGCATAAACAAGACCGGCTTTTGTGACTGTAGCCACATTTTTATCGGAAGTAACCCAAGTTATGACACTATTTTCATCAGGCATGCCGGATTTAACTTTTAGGGTTTGCGATTTTCCAATTTCTAATTCCAAAGCTGGATAATTGAAAACAAGTGAATGATAATCAATTTCTTTTGGTTGATTGTCACGAGCACAAGCAGACAAAATAAGCATTGGTGTGACAATAAATGCAAATAATCTCTTTTTCATAAGAAAAACCTCGTTTTTATTATTTTTACATAAAAAGAGACAATAAAAAAGGGGCGATTTTATCGTCCCTATCGTATTAGTTAGTTTATTATTTGCCTTTGAGAAAGTTTGGTAAGAAGTTTGCGCCTTCCAATTTTTTATGGGAATCGGTTTCTTCTTCGCCATCCAATGAGAAGAGATTATCTTCTTCTTTGGGCGCTGGGCGTGCGGGTCTTTCTAATGGAGTGAATGTGGAAGGTTTAGAGAAATCAATCTCTTCTTCAAAGTCGCTAGCAATCACGCTGACGAGGATTTCATCGTTCAATTGATCGTTAATTCCGATACCAAATTTGACATCGATATCATGGCCAGATGCATCAATTAATAGGTTAACAGTATCCTGGGCATCAAAGAGGCTCACATTAGGTCCACAAGTAACCGCGACGATGGCTCTTCTAGCGCCAGTAATAGAGGCTTCTAGCAAGGGTGAATTGATAGCCATATCCGCGGCATCTTTAGCACGGTTGACGCCTGTTCCCATACCAAATCCGATTAAGGAAACACCGGAATTGGCTAAGGTATTTCTAACATCCGCAAAGTCGAGATTAATAACGGCAGGTAAGAGAATCAAATTGACCACTGTTTTAACAGATTGGGCTAAGACATTATCAGAATCAGATAATGCTTGAGAGATAGGAGCATTACCACTTGTCATTAATAGTTTGTCGTTAGAAACGACAATAATGCTATCAACATTAGCTCTTAATTTATTTAAACCATCGATGGAATTAACCACTCTCTTTTTGCCTTCAAAGGTAAATGGACGAGTGACAATAGCGACAACAAGAGCACCAGCATCTTTAGCAATTTTCGCAATGACAGGAGCAGCACCTGTACCTGTGCCTCCACCCATACCAGCGGCAATAAATACCATGTTGGCATCTTTGACGATATCTCTTAAGACATCGGCGCTAGCCTCAGCAGCTTTTTCGCCAACTTCTGGTTCACCACCAGCGCCTAGACCACCGGTGATTTCTTCACCGAGAATAATGCGATTACTAGCTTTGCTAGTAGATAATGCTTGTTTATCAGTGTTAACCACGTAGAAAGTGACATTAGCAATCTCTTCGTCAATCATACGATTAACAGCGTTGTTGCCGGCTCCGCCGACACCGATTACCACGATCTTTGCTGCGGGTTCAAAATTGTCTAAATCATAATTATCCATATCCAACTCTCCTATTTTTCTCCATCTCTTTGGATGGGTGGGACGCGCGATTGAGCGTCGTCATTTATATTTGGGTATTTAGCGTTTACAAGAATCATGCCTAGACAATTTAAGAAGGTCGGATTTCTCGCTCCTAAACTGCGTGGCACTACGACGGTAACGGTTTCATTACGAACCTTTGGTTCTAAATAATCCTTAAAGCCATTAAGCATGGCGCCACCACCAATAAGAATCATTGGTAGACCATGATATGTTTTATCATATCCTTCTAACAAATTATCTTGAGCGCTAGCTAATTCTTTCACAAAAACTTCTAATTCGGATTTGATAATAGCGTTTAATTCATCATTATAATGTTTAATTTCATTACCATTACCATCATCGCTTGTGCAAATGGGGGCTTTGAAATTCATTTCACGTTTATCTAATCCGTAGGTCACTTTAATCTTTTCCGCTTCTGTTTCATTAATATTGAATTTTTCAATAATGCGGTCGGTAATGCGATCACCACCCCATTCGAAGAAGCGAGAAGCATATAATGCTTTTTCTCCAATTAATGAGATAGTTGTCATATGACTACCGATATCAACAAGAATATAATCACTAGGAATATCTTCGTATGTAGCTAATAATTCACATGCTGCATAGGGAGCGATAGTCGCGCGCTTAAAGTTAATACCACCAGCCTGCAAAGTCTCTTTATAATCTTTAATAATTCTTTCTGGAACGGTATGAACTTTGCCTTGAACGGTCAAAGTTGTACTTCTTTCTCCTAAAGGAGGATTAACGAATAATCTACCTTGATCGAGGATATATCTTTCTGGCACCACATCAATTAACGCATTGTTTAAAGCGTATGCACTATTACGGATGAGGGCGTAAATGTTTTGAATCTCATAATCGGCAATTTTCTTGCCATCGCCATCTTCCGAAATAACAGTTGTTACTTGTTGAGTTTGGAATACTCCAAGTCCATAAGGAGGGATGGCTAATAAGGCTTCGGAGATGGATATTTTTAATTTAGCGGAGGGGTCCACTAGTTGTTTGATACTATTAACGCTATTAACAATAGCGTCTTTTTCAGTAATGTTACCAGCTTCAATAGCAAGACCATAAGGTTTTTTCAAGGCGTATAAAACATATACTTTGCCTTCTAATTCATAGCCCACAACGAGTTTTAAGCTGCGGGATGATAATTCTATTGCTGCTACTGGTTTATCCATATTCAATACCTACTAAATCATATAATATATGAAAAGAATCTCATAATCAATAATTAACAATATTGTTAATAAAAAAAGTAGTTTACTACCAATAAACTACTAATTTTCAACCATTTTTTGCGGATTTAAGGAGAGAATTAACGGTTGACGTTTTCCGCTTGTTTTGGTTGGACATGGAGGGCCTTGCGGACAAGGAGAGAGATGTGCAAGGCATTGATGGATAATAAGATAATGGCTACGATAATAGTCGCGATATAAAAACCAACAATATTGGCTCGATATCCGATAAAGATGTTGACTCCCATAATAGCAAGGAGCCATAAGGAAATGATTACGATAAATTTATTCACGATTGTATTCTTCATATTCACTACTTTCACTTTCTTCCACCACTTCATTTGAACGGGTGTCTTCTTCTGCTAAACCAGCAGCACGATTATTTCTCACAACTGAAGAAATGTAGGTTGGAACAACAATAGCAGCGCAAAGAGTGAATCCACATAAAACACCGATGACGATTTTGCGGGTTCTATAGTAGATACCTTTATGATGTGTTTTGACTAATTTGTCTTTTAACACCATGGCTATGTCCTCCTTTCTACTTTTCTTATTTTCTTTCGATTATTCTTAATTTGGCGCTATGGGAACGAGGATTACTTTCTAATTCCTCTTCGCTAGCGGTTATGGGCTTAGTATTTACTAAGCGATATTCTTTTTCTTCGCCTTTATTTCCATCGTCATAACGGTTGCCAATAACGACAGAGGCTTCTTTATAAATGTTTTTCACAATTCTGTCTTCCAACGATTGGAAGGTGATGATGGCTAATCTTCCACCATGAGGTCTTAAGGCTTTTAAAGCTTGCTTTAAGGCTATTTCAAGAACTTCTAATTCATGATTAACTTCAATTCTTAGAGCTTGGAAGATTTGTTTGGCGGGGTGTCCCACTTTCGCTAATTCTTTCATCGGTTTGCTCTTTTTGACGATTTCCACTAATTGAAATGTTGTTTCAATAGGAGCTCTCTCTCGAGCTTTAACGATGTTTTTGGCGATTTGATAGGCGAATTTATCTTCGCCATATTCTTTAAAGATTTTGGTCAATTCTTGCAAAGAATAAGTGTTGACGATGATTTTAGCGGATAGTGGATTGTTTTGATCCATACGCATATCTAAGGGAGCATCTTCTCTATAAGAGAACCCCCTATCGCCTTCATCAAATTGAGGGGAAGATACACCGAGATCCATAAGAATCCCATCAGCGTATTCAACTTGATTTTTTGTCATGATATCCGCTAGATGAGCAAAATTATCATGAACCAAAGTAATTTTATTTTCGTAATCTTTTAGATTAATTTGACTTTCTTTTATTGCGGTTTCATCTTGATCGACACCATATAAATGACCACTATTGAGTTTTTTTAAGATTTCTTTAGAATGGCCACCTCTACCTAGTGTGAGGTCAAAATAGACACCATTAGCTTTAATGTTTAATCCTTGGATTACTTCATTAAGCAAGACTGGAATATGTTTTCCCATATTTAGTCTTCTTTAGAAGTGATGTGTTCGGCGATTTCTTCAAAATGTTCTTGAAGATTCATTTCATAGTTTTCATATGTTTCTTTGTTCCAAACTTCCATATGATCACCAGCACCGATAACCACGACTTCTTTGCCGATATGATATTTGTTTAATAATTGGGTGGGAATTTGCACTCTGCCTAATTTGTCGACATCTAAGTCGCAAGCGCTTGATAAGACAGCACGGAGATAGTCACGGTTGGCCTTTTTATTAAAAGGGAGTGTCTCCGCTTTCTTAATCATTTCTTGGAAGGCATCTTCTTTATAGATAGATAAAGCGCCATCATAACCCATCATGATGTAGATTCTGTGACCGGCTTCTTCTCTTAGTTTACGAGGAATAACCAAACGGCCCTTATCATCTAATGTGTGTTCATAGTTTCCGTAAAACATATTTACCACTTTTTCCCACTTTCTTCCATTTGTACCAATATTATAGCCACCTCTTCACACTTGATGCAATATTTTTGTTAAAGAAAAAATAAAAAAAGAAATTAGATAAGCAAAATCAAGCAAAATTTTGATTCCATAGCAAAAACAACTACTAAAGTATGTAAAAATCAAAAAATGATTTATAATCTAAATAGTTTCGAAACAAGTCCCGTTCT
>JAEEHE010000023.1 GCA_016280685.1 Caryophanales bacterium | reverse complement strand
TATGCTATTAAGAGAAATTTTGATATAATAGTAGCCATGGATGAAGAAATTTATACCAAAGTCAATTTATTAAAAGAAAAATTAAAAGATGATCCTCGTATCTTGCGCCTCAATGAATGTGAAAAGAAAATGGATGAAGATGAAGAGGTCATGGCTTTAGCCTATAAAAAAGATGTGGCGGCATCAAAATATAGTGATGTCTTAAATCATTTTTCTAAAGATAGTGAAGAGGCTCAAAAAGCTTTAAAAGAATTACATGAAGCCAAACTCAATTTAGATAATAATCCTTTAGTGAGAGAATATCTCAAAGCCTATCAAGAAGTGAGAGAATTATATGATGAAATTAATAAAACATTATTTACTTCTTTTACCATTGACCTATGTCCTAAGGTGAAATAAAGATATGCGTATTGTTGGTGGTATTTATCGTCATCGTTTAATCACATATCCCGATGATGCGGCTCATATTAGACCGACAAAAGACCGTATTAGAGAAGCGATATTCTCCGCGGTTGGGGATTTAACTTCCCGTCAGGGTTTAGATCTTTATAGTGGCTCGGGAGCGATGGGGATTGAAGGATTATCTCGCGGCGCAAAATTCATGACCTTTGTGGACCATAATAAAGTCGCGATTGACACAACGAAGAAAAATCTTAATTCCTTAAATATCAAAAATGCAGAAGTTTTATTTATGGAAGACTTTCTCGCTTTAGAGAAATTTCATCAAGAAAACCGCAAATTTGATGTGGTATTTTTAGATCCACCATATAAATTAGGAAAATATGAAGAGATTATATCTTTATTATTTAAAAATGATTTATTAAGCGAAAATGCTATAATCATTATCGAGAGCGATCACGATATTAAAATCGATGAATCTCTATTTATGAAAAGAAGAGATTATAAATATGGTGAAATCAAAGTCTCGATAGTGTGGAGGTCCTTATGAGAATAGCAGTTTATCCCGGAAGTTTCGACCCGATTACCAACGGTCATCTCGATATCTTAAATAGAGCCTTAGAAATATTTGATAAGGTCATCGTTCTTGTTGCGATTAATTCCCAGAAGAAATCTCGTTTCTCCACCGAAGAAAGAAAAGCGATGATTGAAGAAGCGGTCAATGATCCAAGAGTGGTAGTTGATGCCTATGATGGTTTGACTGTCAAATATGCGAAAGAACATGGAGCCAGCCATTTAATCAGAGGCTTAAGAGCGGTTACCGACTTCGAATATGAATTCCAATTATTCTCCGCGAATAAGTTCGCTGATAGTTCTATCGATAGTGTCTTCTTAATGAGCAAGAACGATAAGAGCTTCATCAACTCTTCAATGATTATCGAACTCCACAATAAAGGAATCGATGTTTCCGAACTAGTTCCCGCTAGTGTACTAAAAAGATTGAAATAATCTTTGATAAAGCAAAATAAAACCATCTCAATTTACGAGATGGTTTTTTAAGTTTTACTTATTTTTGATAGGAAGGTGAGAAAATGTTTTCTTTGCTATCAACATTGGTCCAAGCATTACGTAAGGTTCTAGCTTTCGCATAATCATCGGAACCATTGGTGCCATCGAAGGAGAATAAGACTTCTCTAATTCCGTATGGAGATGTCCAGTCAGGAGCGTTATCAGTCATATCCACTAAGAAGGTGGTAGGAGTAGAGATTTCTTCTCTATTGGTGAGATTAGTTAAGTTATTAACATAACTATCTGGGCTGGAGCAGTTATCTTTATATGGGTGATCTGCACCGGCATCGCCCGCCATATAAGGAATGACATCTTCGAATAAAGCAGTAACGCTTTCTCTTTCGTAGACTTTTTCAAATAAGTTGTCATCGGATTTGTTCTTGGTGTCAACGTAGACGGTATAGAATTTGAATTCTTCATCCTTTAATTCTTCAAAGCTACCTTTACCCCAGTTTTCTTCTAAGGTCTTGAAAGCACCATATCTAGCATCGCAATCGGCACAATTTTCTTGCACGAGGGTGACAAAGAATTTCTTGCCGAATTTAGATTGACCGGCTTTTTGACCTTCGGCATCCATATTGTTGAATGCGGTGAGGTAGTCGAATAAGACGTCGACATCACTGTTATGATCTTCAGCATTTTTGAGGCTGATTTTCTTGCTGGAGTAATATTTTTGAGAGGCGGATGTTTCGGAGAACCAAGATTTGACCCATTTGGTGAGATAAGGAATGGAGAAAATAATCGCAAAAATACCACCGACGATTAATAGTGGTTGAATCCAGGCTGTTTCTTTAATCCAACGGCCAATGCGTGCGAAGAATCTTCCAATTGCTCTTAATATAAACATGTTAATTTGCCTCCTATATATTCATATAGCGTGATAATCTTATCACTTACAATAGTTAATTTCAACAAACTATTTTGTATTTTACACACCTACGCGTGCTGTGTCTACACAATAAAATAAGTTCTCGTATTGTTTTTTAAACGGCAAGTCTATACAATAACTACAGCTTATGATGAAAAAGAGCGAAAAAATCAAAAGAAAAATAAATAATTATTTATTTGATCATCGTGGACTCAAATTAGTTCTCGAGCATGCGAATGCGTTTTTCCACGCTGCCGTGGCCGCATTCATATTTGCGTTTGGTTTCGCGACATTCATCACACCCGTACAAGGCGAGCTACATATTGCTACCGGAGGCGTGTCTGGCGTTTCACAAACAGTCGCGCTCATCCTTCGCTCTGCTGGTGCGCCTGAATGGATGACCGGTAATACGATTATTTCTATTGCTTATTTTGTGGTCAATGTGCCAATCGTCTTATTCGCTTTCTTTAAAGTCGGTAAGAGATTCGCTATCTATACTGCAATAAATGTAGGTTTATCTTCTCTATTCCTTTTCCTGCTTTCTCACAGCGATTTTACAGCGACGATTGCCAACAATACAATTATTAAAGATCACGTGCTCGTAAGAGTGTTATTTGGTTCCATTACTGTCGGTGTTTCTAGCGCCTTTGCTTATCGCGGTGATATCTCCTGTGGTGGTATCGATGTTTTCTCATATTATTTTGCATTAAGAAAATCTACCAGTATCGGTAAGTATGGAATCATGATTAACGGATTAATCGTGACACTTTATTCAGTAATTTTGATTATTACTAACCCATCTTCTTGGGAAGCTGGTGTCATCGCTTTATTCTTCTCTATCTTATATTTATTCGTTGCTAATTTAGTTATCGATGCGATCAATTTAAGAAACAAAAAGATTCAGATTCAAGCTATTACCAATACCGATTATTTAGCCCCTGTTTTAATCGCTAATTTCCCCCATGGTGCCACCGTGGTTAATGGTGAGGGTGCATATAGCCATGCTCCCAAGAAAATTATCTACATGACAGTATCGTCATCGCAGGTTAAAGATGTCATCTCTTTAATCCGCAAAGTAGATCCTCATTCATTTATTACTGTAACCGCTTTAGTGCAGGTCTATGGTAACTTCTTTATCAAACCGGTTGAATAAAAAAATAGTGACTTTGTCACTATAATTTGGCGGAGAAGATGGGATTCGAACCCATGCGAGACTTGCATCTCCTAGCAGTTTTCGAAACTGCCCCCTTCAACCGCTTGGGTACATCTCCAGCGGTGGTTATTATATCATAAAAAACTAATTCTATAAGCAAAATAAATGGGCCTTATCGCATATGGATGCCCATTTTTTCATACTTTTTGTAATTAAGCATCATAATTTTGACTTTTTATTAGTCAAATTTATAACTTTTAATTATAATGAGTAGGTATGCAATGGTGGAATTTTACAGATACTAACTTCGTCATCTTCTTCGTCATCATTATTTTAGTGATGTCTCTTTTGCTATTTGTGAGCATTACTTATGGTATTGTGAATCGTTCTTTTAAGGTTTACGAAGAGAAGATTAAACAAGAGAGTATTTCCACAAGAATCTTCGCGATTGATGTGAAGAACAATAAAGTCGTCTTCTTTAATAGAAGTGATATGAAAAATAAAAAGGAAATGGAATTATCCAGTTTCTATTTTCACTTCCACCAAAACGATACGGAAAAAGTTCAACAATGGATTTTATCTATTATTACTAATCCCAAAGGTTGCGACCAATATTTAGAAGCTGATGTCGTTCTCAATAAAGGTAAAGCGACATATTTCTCTTTACTTAAACTTTTAAAATATGATCCTAAAGTAGGAATCATCCATTTAGAGAGTCATATCTTAAGATACATCACTCCTCTTAACTATTCTTCTAAGAAAAAAGGCGCTTTAGTGGGTGTCGTGAAGAGAAGTTATATGAAAGGCATTATCTCTAAGAACAAATCCCTTAGAGGATTTACCTTTGCAATTAGATTCTTCTATATCCGTCAAAAAGCATTGACTAATGAGAAGATTGAAAGATATATGATGATGACTTTGAAAAACGAAGTCTATCCTTTTGCTTCCTCTAAGCATCAGCCTCGTCAGATCGTCGATGAAAGCGGAAATGAATTATTATTATTCGATATTCATTTAGCCACTCGTGATGATGCGATGCAATTAGCGGCTTCTATCTCCCATTCCTTAAAGAAATGCATCGGTGTTAATGGTTATCAAGATTCCGTGAACTTCGCGATTGGTGTTGTTGAGAACGCTCAGTTCTATCAAGACTTTGAAATGATTGTCCAAAAATCACAAGAGGCTTGTATGACCGCGCAACAAAATGGGCAAGATGTCTTTATCTATCAAAAGAGTCGTGGTCCTATCTCACAAGAACTTAATAAGTTCAATGAAGAAGTCGAACGCATCTTGGATAATAAGAACCTCAGATATTTATATCGTCCTATCGTCGATGCTTCTAGAACTAGTTCCGTATTCGGTTATTTCGAATATGTAAGAGCCTATAGTTCACCTTTCTCATCGTTTGCAGAAATGAGCAAATACGCTGCAAGAGCGGGACGAAATAAAGAATTATTCGCTAATGTCGCGAGAACAGTTATCCCGAAATTCTTCTCCGAAAGACCGAATCAAAACTGCCGTTTATTCTTATCGGTCTCTATGATGGATATCGATTATATGGAAGAGATCTTACCGCAGATTCCCCAATCTAAAGAAATCCGTTTAGTCTTGGTCTTTGATGAACAAGAAGTCAATGAGAACTCTTCTCAATTAGATTTGCTCAATGCTTCTATGAAGAAGTTAAAGAAACTCGGATATGAAATCGCTTTATTGTTACAAGATAAGAATTTATTATTAGATCCATCAGTTTACACCAACTTCGATTACTTCGTTGCCGGTGCGGCGATGATGGGTGAGATTAAGAAAGATAATCGTGTGAGATTATCCATCCACACATTGTTCGAGCAATTATTAAAATTCAATCGACCAATTATCGCGACAGACTTAGAAGGTTGGCAAGCCGTAGAACTCATCCTCAAGAGCGGCTTCTCCATCGTCTCTTGCGAAGCTATTAGTCCGTCGAATGATATGCTTCTTCCTGTGGAAAAGAAGAAGAATCTCAAATTACATGAAATGTATAAGAATTTCTTTTAGGAGAATTTAAAATATGGAAAACAATCAAATTAAAAACCAATCTATCACTAGACAAGAAGATGATTTCGCTCAGTGGTACACCGATGTATGCCGTAAAGCGGAATTAATGGATTATTCCTCAGTTAAAGGATTTATCATTTATCGTCCTTATGGCTATGCCATCTGGGAAGAAATCCAACATTATCTCGATAGAAGATTTAAAGAAACTGGACATCAAAATGTCTTTATGCCCACAGTCATCCCGACTTCTTTATTACAAAAAGAAAAGGACCATATCGAAGGCTTTGCTCCCGAAACTTTAGTGGCTAATATCGGTGGCGGTCAAAAGATTGATGACCCCTTAATTATCACCCCCACTAGTGAAACACTTTTCTGCGAACACTACGCGAAGATTATCAATAGTTATAGAGATTTACCAAAACTCTATAATCAATGGAGAAGTGTCGTTAGATGGGAAAAGACTACTAGACCATTCTTAAGAGGTGCGGAATTCTTATGGCAAGAAGGTCATACGATGCACGAAACTGAAGAAGAAGCGAGAACTGAAACATTAAAGATGCTCGAAATCTATGATGATTTAGGTAGAGATGTTTTAGCGATTCCTTTTACCAAAGGAAGAAAAACAGAAAAAGAAAAATTTGCTGGTGCTTTAGAAACATATTCTATCGAAGCCTTAATGCCAGATGGCAAAGCATTACAAAGTGGCACTTCTCATTATTTCGGTCAAGGATTTGCGAAAGCTTTTGGCATTCAATTCCAAGGAAGAGATGGTAAACTTGATAATCCTTATCAAACATCTTGGGGTGTCTCTACTAGATTATTAGGCGCGATCATCATGGTGCACGGCGATGATAATGGTTTAGTCTTACCTCCATTTGTCGCTCCTATTCAAGCGGTCGTCATTCCTGTCGCTCAACAAAAACCAGGCGTTATTCCTGCCGCTAGAGAATTAGAAAAGATGTTAAGAGAAGCAGGCATTAGAGTGAAACTCGATGAGAGCGATAAGACACCAGGTTGGAAATATTCGGAATACGAGATGAAAGGTGTTCCTGTGCGTGTGGAAATCGGTCCTCGTGATATTGAAAATGGTGTTGTCACTTTAGCGAAACGTAACACCGGTGAAAAGATTACTGTGAAGAAAGAAGAAATGGTGGAAACCGTCAAATCTTTAATGAATATTATTCATAAAGAAATGTACGAGAAAGCCTATCGCTATCTCTTAAATCACGTCACGGAAATTCATAACTTTGATGAACTCAATAAAGCCTTAGAAAAAGGTGGATATGCGAAGATGATGTGGTGCGGTGATCAAGCTTGTGAGAACAAGATTAAAGAACTTACTACCGCGACCGCAAGATGCTTGCCATTCAATCAAATGCCTTTTGATGATAAATGCCCTTGCTGTGGTAAAAAGGCCGAAAAAGTAGTTCTATTTGCAAAAGCATATTAAAAATGATTTAATATTAATCGCTCATTATGATAAGATAGTGAGCGTTCACCTGGAGTAGTACCCAAGTTGGTGAAGGGGCTTCCCTGCTAAGGAAGTAGATCGGGTAACTGGTGCAAGAGTTCGAGTCTCTTCTACTCCGCCAAGTGATTT
>JAEEHE010000022.1 GCA_016280685.1 Caryophanales bacterium | reverse complement strand
ATATTTATTAAAAAATATCTCTGTGATATAATTACTCCGCCATCGCGATGGGCATCTACGAACCAGGTCAGGACAGGAATGTAGCAGCCTTAAGTTGTTTGTTCATGTGCGGTGGTTTGTTGTTTATGGATAAAACTATTAGATATATGAAGATGGCTTTGAAAGAAGCCAAGAAAGCGGAGCTTATCGATGAAGTTCCTATCGGGTGCATTATTGTCAAAGATGACAAAGTCATCGTTAGAGCGCATAACGTTCGTGAGACTAAACAAAACCCTGTTGGTCATGCGGAAATCTTAGCGATTGAAAAAGCTTCTAAAAAAATAAATAGTTGGCGACTAGATGGCTGTGAATTATATGTTACTTTAGAACCTTGCATTATGTGTTCTGGGGCGATAATCCAATCGAGAATTAGCAAAGTATATTTTGGGGCATATGATCCTAAGGGTGGAGCGTTTGGCTCATCTATAGATGTATTAGACGCTAAAAACATTAATCATCACCCAGAAATTATCAAAGGGGTATTAGAAGAAGAATGCTCCAAAATGCTCACTAATTACTTTAAAAGTAAGAGGGAAAATAAAAAGAATAAACTTGGACTTTAAAATATGTCCAAGTTTTTTTATCATATACGTATATGAAAAACGAAGAACAAATAGTCCGAGTCGTTCCTGAAACCGACAAAGGTCTTTCTCAAGATGAAGTCAAGAAAAGAAAAGAACTCGGATTAGTTAATAAAACTAAAATTGTTGTTGGTAAAACATATCTAGAAATTATTCTCAGCGATGTTTTTAGTTTCTTTAATATTTTGTTATTCGCTATCGGTGGATTAATGATTGCCGCTCAATATTGGACCGGTTTAACATTCTTGGTCGTTTTATTACCTAATATCGGCATTAGTTTATTCGAAGATATTAAAGCTCGTCATTTAATGAGCAAATTAAGAGTTTTAACTCAACCTCAAGCTATAGTACTTAGAGACGGTAAAGAAGAAACCATTAAAGTTGACGAAATAGTGCTCGATGACATCATTTTGTTATCAGGAGATAGCCAAATATCAGTAGATGGTAAATTATTATCCGGTTCAGTGATTGTTAATGAATCGGCGTTAACTGGTGAATCTAGACCCATTATTAAAAATGTTGGTGATCAACTATTATCAGGATCATATGTCATTAGTGGTAATGGTGTTATGCACGCTGAAGTAATCGGTGAAGAAAGCTATGTTGAAACCATTCAATCACAAGCCAAGAAATTCAAACGGTCCCCATCTAAGATATTAAGAACCCTAACTCATATGTTTAAAGTTATCGGTGCGATTGTTGTGACTATGGCAATAGCCACTTTCTTTGTTTATTACTTTAAAGGTGGTTTTAAGGATTACGATGCTTTTAAAGTTTCCATGAAAGGTATCTCTGGATCCATGATTGCTATGATACCTTCAGGATTATATTTATTAACTTCTGTCGCTTTAGCGGTCGCGGTTTTAAAACTCAGTAAGAAGGGTGCGAGAGTGCAAGACTTCTATTCCGTGGAAATGCTAGCGAGAATTAATGTCTTGTGCGTTGATAAAACTGGCACGATTACCAATGGTGAAATGGATGTGAAAAATGTCATACCAGTAGGTGGTATTAAATATTCACAAGAAGATATTTCCCAAATCGTTTCTAATTTATTAAAAGCCACAAAAGATAACAATTTAACTGCAAAATCCCTGCAAAAATACTTTAATTACGAATTAACCAAAGGTGTTGTTACTGCTTTACCATTTAATAGTGATAACAAATATTCCGCGGCCACATTCCAAGGAAATGAAACTTATATTCTTGGCGCTTTGCAGTTTATGAACATTTTAGATAAGCAACCATTAGCTAAGAGAGCAGAAGAATATACCTCTAGAGGCTTAAGAGTGCTTGTTTTAGGTAAAGGTACAAAACCAATTACCGGAGAGACTGTTGAGGGTATTATTGAACCCATCGCTTTAATTGTTTTACAAGACCATATTAGAGATGAGGCGATTAAAACTTTCGCTTGGTTTAAAGAAAATGGTGTAGCGATTAAAGTTATCTCTGGCGATGATCCTCAAACTGTTAGTCATATCGCTTTAGAAGCGGGTATTGAGGGTGCGGATAAATATATTTCACTCGCAGATTTATCCGATGAAGAAGTGATAGATGCGGTTGATAAATATCAAGTGTTCGGTAGAGTGAAACCAGAACAAAAAGAATTAATTATTAAGACCCTTAAGAGCCACGGTAAAACTGTCGCGATGACGGGTGATGGTGTGAATGATATCTTAGCCTTAAAACGTGCGGATTGCTCTATCGCTATGAATAGTGGTTCCGAAGCCGCGAAGAATGTTTCTCATATCGTTTTAGTGGAATCTGATTTTAATGCTTTACCTGATATTGTTGGTGAAGGTAGAAGAGTGGTTAATAACTTGCAAAGAACAAGTTCTTTATTCTTAGTGAAAACCATATTCGCTATGGTGACCACATTAGTGTTTTTAATTACTAATGCTACTATCGGTGTTAAATATCCATTTGAAGCGACACATTTCCAATTATGGAGTGGAATCAATATCGGTATCGCCGCCTTCTTCTTAGCGCTAGAAGCTAACCAAGAACCAATAGTGGGCAACTTTATCGTGAACGTTTTTAGAAAAGCCATTCCTGCTTCATTAGTAATGCTATTACCAGTAACCGCAATTTATTTGTTATATATATTCCAAGAAGGACATATTTTCTATTCCGGTACATATTCTTTGGAAACTGCAACAACAATGAGTGTAATTACCTTTACGATATTAGGCTTGGTTGTTTTATTAAAGATTTGTCTACCACTTAATAAATATCGTGGTTTAGTGTTTGCGGGTGCCGTAATACTAGAAGCAGGATTACTTGTAGCGGCTGGATTTGTTTCTTTCAAAGTTGGAATTAAAGAATCTATTATCGCTATTAACTTCCCATCATTAACTTTAGTTAACTGGTTTGTGATTGGTATAATAGTAGTGATTACATCGGCAATTTATTTAATTGCCACATATATTGTTGAAGCATTAAGAGGAGAACATGACGATGCTAAAGATTAATCCTGAAGTATTGAACGCTCTAAAGGAAAATAAACCTGTTGTGGCTTTAGAAAGCACAATTATTTCCCATGGTATGCCATATCCTAAAAATGTGGAGACCGCTTTAATGGTGGAAAAAGTTATTAGAGATCATGGTGCAATTCCAGCAACTATCGGTGTTATTAATGGTGATGCCATAGTGGGTATGACACCTGAAGAAATTGAAGAATTCGGTAAAAGGAAGGGGATTTTGAAGGTTTCTAGAAGAGATTTACCTGTTGTTTATGCGAAAAAATTATGGGCCGCTACCACAGTTGCTGCGACGATGATTATTGCTCATGAAGCTGGTATCAAATTATTTGTTACTGGTGGTATTGGTGGTGTTCATAGAGGCGCACAAGAAACAATGGATATTTCTGCCGACTTACAAGAATTGGCGAAGACTAATGTTACAGTTGTTTGTGCTGGTGCTAAAGCAATTTTAGATCTACCTCTTACTCTTGAATATTTAGAAACTATGGGTGTTCCTGTTTTAGGGTATAAGACCAAAGAACTTCCTGCTTTCTATACCGCCCATAGTGGGCTCTCTGTTGATTATCAAATTGATGATGCTCATGAAGCCGCTTTAATTATGAAAGAAAAAGAGATTCATAATCTCCAAGGTGGTATCTTAATTACCAACCCAATTCCTGAACAATATTCTATGGATAAAGAAGTCATTGATAAGGCAATTGAAAAAGCTTTAAAGATGATGGAAGAACAAGGTATTAAAGGAAAAGAAACCACTCCGTTCTTATTAAAAACCATCGTGGAATTAACTGGTGGTGATTCCTTAGAATCAAATATTAAATTAGTTTTAAATAACGCTGCCGTAGGAGCAGAGATCATTAAGGAGTATTGTAAGCTATAATGAAAACTGAATATCGTTTTGCAGAAGCTTTAAAAGAAATGATGTCTGAAGTATCTTTAGACTCTATTTCCGTCACCTCTTTATGTAAGAAATGTAAAGTTAATAGACAAACATTCTATTATCATTTTCATGATATCTACGATT
>JAEEHE010000021.1 GCA_016280685.1 Caryophanales bacterium | reverse complement strand
GGCATGACTGTATGATTGGTGAAAGCCATACATTTTGTGACTTCTTCCCAGGATTCATCCCAGCCCATATCGTATTCATCCATCATCACTCTCATCATTTCGGGAATGGCTAAAATGGGATGAGTATCATTTAATTGAAACACATAGTGTTCATGAATACCTTTTAAAGTGCCGTGATGTTTATAATAGCTCTTTAATGTACATTGAATACCACTACTGACTAAGAAATATTGTTGTCTTAATCTCAAGATACGACCATGTTCTGTTGAATCATCAGGATATAAACCATGACATAATTCTTCAATAGTTCTTAAATATTCTTCAAAAGACATATTTTTCGGTAAATGGTGAGCGCTCGGTTCGGCGTTCCATAAACGTAAGGAATTGGTCACTCTATTACGATAACCAACGATAGGAATATCATAAGGAACTGCTCTAACAATCATCGCATGAGCTGTTCTAATACCATAACTTCCATCCGGTTTTAAATATGTCTCTGGGCTGCCATAGAATTTAACTTCTACTTCGTATTTCGGTCTTCTAATTTCCCAAACGTTACCATTAGTTAACCATTGGTCTGGTAATTCTTTTTGCTTACCATCGATAATTCTTTGACGGAAGAAACCGTATTGATAACGAATGCAGTTACCATGGCCTAAATATCCTAAAGACGCAATCGAATCTAAGAAACAGGCGGCTAGTCTTCCTAAACCACCATTACCTAATCCGGCGTCAGATTCTTGTTCTTCCAAATCATGAATATTTATGCCTAATTCCTCTAAACCTTCCTTAGCGACCCCATAAATGCCCATATTTTGCATGTTATTCATGAGCAAACGGCCGATTAAGAATTCCATAGAGAAATAGATTAAAGTCTTTTGGTCACGCTTGATGGATTTATCACGAGTATTACCCCAGTCAACGTTAGCGTAATCTCTAACCATTTCTCCGAGGATTGCGTATCTTTCAGAGATATGGCTATCGCTGACAGAGACACCATATCTTTCGAGCATACGCTCCGTATAGGCTTTTTTGAATTCTTCTTTATTTTCAAACATATATGTTAAACTCCCTATTTAGTTTTCTTTCTTGTTATTTTCCTCTTTTCTGGCATCAATTTAAAGATGCAAGCGCCTAAACACGCTAATTTGATGGTGATATGCGCTGGTAAACCTTCAAAACTTCCCTTTTCAGACTTAACTGGTAAGCCGTTATATTGACCCCAACCACTATAGATGTCTTTATCGGTGTTGAAGATTTCTTCATAGGTTCCTTCTTCTAGGACAGGAATATTGAAGTAGTCATAGTAATTCGTGGTCATATTGAACACAAACACTAATACATCATCATCCACTTTTCTTCTAAATGCAAATACCGATTGATCTTTGTTATCCACCATTAACCAGCGGAATCTCTCGGGATTATGTTCTTGGAAATACATGGCTTTATGATATTTATAAATTTCATTTAAGTCATGAATCATTCTCGATAAGGAATCGTGTTTAGGGAATGATTTCAAGTTCCACTGCAAACCTCTAGATTCGTTCCATTCATCGAATGTTCCTAATTCATTACCCATAAAATTAAGTTTTTTACCAGGATGAGCGAATTGATATGTATATAAATTTCTTAATAAAGCGAATTTCTGTTCATAATCGCCCCACATCTTATTAATAATTGTTCCTTTACCATGGACGACTTCGTCGTGAGAGAGAGGAAGCATGAAATTATCGGAATAGAAATACGCCATAGAGAAAGTTAATTTATTGTGGTCATATTTCTTATAGATTGGATCTAAACTGTAATATTTCAAAGTATCGTTCATCCATCCTAAGTCCCATTTATAGTCAAAACCTAAACCGCCTTGTTCGGTCGGCTTAGTCGTACCCGCAAAAGCGGTACTATCTTCGGCGATCATCATCACAGAATCATGAGCGATATGGATTTTTGCATTTAGTCTCTTGATAAATTCCACCGCTCCTTCATTTAAGCCAATCGAAGAATCACCATTGTAATAGATGATATTGCTAACCGCATCTACTCTAATGCCATCAAAATGAAAATAATCGACGAAATAATTCATCGCACTCATAAGGAAGCTTCTCACGGGGTCTTTACCTAAATCGAATTGATAACTACCCCAAGGAGAGATTCTCCATTTATTGCTATATTCAAACATTCTCGTGCCATCATATTCCGCTAAAGCCCATTTATCTTTGGCGAAATGAACAGGAGCAAAGTCAATAATCGCACCGATTCCCGCTTGATGTAATCTATCGATTAAACTCATTAATTGGAAAGGATTACCATATCTACTATCAATAGAGAAAAACCCTGTTCCTTGATATCCCCAAGAGCCATCGAATGGATATTGTACCAAAGGCATAAATTCCACATGGGTATAACCCATACCTTTAATATAGGGGATTAATTTATCAGCGATTTCTTCATAGGATAATGTATGTCCATCTTCTCCTTTTCCCCACCAAGAACCGAGGTGCATTTCATAAATAGACATCGCTTGGTCAAAATTACGAGTTCTACTCTTCATCCACGGATCATCGTGCCAAGCGAAATTTGTATTATCAAATAATTTCGAACAAGTACCTGGTCTTAATTCTGAGAAGAAGGCAAAGGGGTCGATTTTATCTACATATTTACCTTTAGCATTTAAGAAATGGAATTTATAACTTTGATAATTATGTAATCCTGGAATAAATGTTTCCCAGATGCCACAATCATCGATTTTATTCATTTTATTAGCGGTCACATACCAGTTATTCCATTCACCGATCACTGAGACATCGTTTGCGCATGGAGCGTATAATCTAAAGACCACACCATCAACATCATTTTGTTTGACGAAGTGGGCACCAAAATAGTTATGAGCGTCAATGCATTGACCCATCAAGAAGTCATATGTTAATCCGTATGCCATAATAATCCTCCAATAACGGCATAAACTGCCAATTACATTGTAACATACGCGCATGTAAAGAAAAAATAAAAAGTCGCTAGTTAACTAACGACTTTTACTAATTGTTTTAGGCTATTAGCCTTTAACCGCACCGGCAGTAACACCTTCGACGTAGTATTTCTGTAGTGCCATGAATAATCCAACGATTGGAATACCGACAATGACACAGCCAGCAGCGAAGATAGTAAACATTGAGGTATCAGCTTGCGCACCATACATCATGGAGTATAAACCAACGGAGACAGTCCACCAAGCTGGGTTACCACCACCGATAATGACTTTTGCAAAGATGAAGTCCATCCATGGTCCAGTAAATGACATTAACGCGGTATAAATGATAATTGGTTTAGATAACGGGAGAATAATCTTTAAGAAAATCTTGCCATTGGTGCAACCATCGAGTTTGGCGCTTTCCACTAAGGAAGTAGGTATGACATCAAAGAAGCCTTTAGCGACTTGGAAGCCTAAACCCGCACCAGCGGAATAAGCGAGGATTAAACCGATTAAGTTAATCCAACCTTGATTACCACTATTACCGGATAAGCCAATAGCTTTTAACAAATAATAGATAGCAATCATGGACATGAAGCCAGGGAATAAACCGAGGATCATAGTGATGTTCATAAATGCTTTACGCATTTTGAATCTTAATTTAGACATACAATAGGCCACGGATAAGACTAATAAGGTGGAGACTACGCAGTCGATGACAGCGATGATTAAGGTGTTGGCGAACCATCTTAAGAAATAATAATCAACGCCGAGATATGCATCAGCACCTGTGGCGGTAAATAATCTAACAAAGTTGCCGACACCAAATGAAGTTGGAAAATAATTACTATCAACACCGCCCTGGACATCACCTCTAAATGCGGTGAGGACAATCCAAAGGATTGGGATGATCCAAACAACGGAGAGAATAACTAATACAATGTATGTAAGAGCCAAAGATGCTCTTTCCGCGCCTTTTTGGCTGCGGTATTTCTTCTTTTTAGAAGGTTCCATAACTACTGAGTTTGCCATATTATTGGAATGTGTCCTCCTCGTTATAAGCTTTACTTCTTCTATAAGTAATGAGGGTAATTGTAGCGGTGATTAAGAATGTAAAGATACCGATAACAGCACCAGTGTTGTAATCACCGTTTTCGATGGTTAATTTGTATAACCATGTGACCAATAAATCTGTTTGACCAGCTTTATATGTTAAACCTTCACTGACTATAGAAGGACCACCACCTGTTAATAGGAAGATGGTATTGAATGAATTGATGTTGCCCACAAAACTCGAAATGAGATATGGGGTGGTAATAAAGATGATGTATGGAAGAGTGATCTTGAAGAACATCTTGATACGACTAGTTCCATCCACACGTGCGGCTTCATATAAATCCGCAGGAATATTCATCAAAATACCGGAAGTCATCAGCATTGTGTAAGGAATACCAAGCCACATGTTAATAATGACAACCATCAAACGAGCAATCCAAGGATTGTCACCAACATTTTGACCTAAGAAGGAAATTGGTTCTTTAATCCAACCCCAGGAAATGAGGAGGGAATTAATAGGACCAGTACCCATCAAAAGGTTTCTCATAATTAATAAAGAGATAAATTGAGGGATGGCGATGGTTAGGATGAATATTGTACGGAATACTTTCTTGAATTTAAGGCCTTTCTTATTAATCAAAACAGCTAACAAGATGCCACCGAAATAACATGTAAATGTTGCGAGCACCGCCCATAACATTGTCCAACCGAGAACCGGCAAGAAACGAGCGCCGATTTCCACACCGAGAGATGACGTTGTATCCATCGTGAAGATAGCTACGAAGTTCGACATCCCATTCCAGTGAAAGAGGGTTGTTCCAGCTGCTGTCATATCAAAGTCGTTATAAGTTGTAAAGGCCAAACTAATCATTAAAATAGTTGGCAATAACGAGAATGCTAAGGCAGCAATACAAGTTGGGGTTAACATCATGATGTGGAAGCGATTATCGAATAATGCTTTCACGTCTTCTTTGAATGAAGAAGGTTTTCTACCTTCTTTGACAGCGGTATCTGCCAAATAGGAACTCTTGATGTTACTGAGCCACAAGATAATGTAAAGAATAATAATGGCAATAGTCACTAAACCTAATAACAACATCAAGAATGAGTTTGGAGTGTTGATTTCGGTATTTGGTGTCCAACGACCAGAAATAGATTCTGTGAAATATGGTAAAGATAAGTTTATCAATGATTTATAACCGGTTGGGTGAATAACATTGTTAGGACCAACGATACCTGGACACAGGACCATATAGAGCACAAATAAGACTTGCAAGATGAGATAGATTAGGCCTTTGATAATTTGACCGTGGTATAAGTTACCAGCACCGAAAATAAAGTGAGATAATTTCGTGCCGATACTACCATCAACAAATCTCTTGCCAAAAGTAGAGAAGAAGTTCACGAAGCCATGACCGAGTTTCTTGAAAAACGCCGGAATCTTCTTGGTAAAGAAGTTTGGTATTCCGTGGGTGAAGAAATTCACAAAGCCTCTACCGAATCGCACAAAGATATTTGGGCTATCATAGGATTTCATTTTTTCTGCCATATAATTCCTCCTTTCTAATACAATATCTATTTAATTTATTTTCTTCTTTCAGTTGATTCAGCTGGATAGGATTCTGGATATTTATCTTTTGCAGGTGTGGCACCATGTTTCCAGACATATTCCATCTTGTATAAGACAGCACGAATATCATCGATGGATGCACCAACACCACCAGTGTTTTTAACGCATTGGAGATAATAATCAGGGCAGTTTTTGGAATAATAATAAGTATTTAATGTACCGGTAACAAATGGTTGTGGGAAACCAAAACTATTCATACCAGTTTGTGCTTTTGCCATTGCTAAGCCAGCTTCACTTAACGATCCGCCAGGAGTTAAACCAGCAATGTATTCATCACTACCCTCATAGGCAGGAACATTTAATGCTTCGAGGAATGATTTTTGTTGAGCTTCTTTACTGGAAAAGTATTTCAATACTTTACAGATAGCTGTGTATTTTTTGGGGAACCCTAAGACACTTGCCATATTGATAACAAAGCACTTGCAGTCAACAAAGCTACCACCACGATAAACATCGCCTGCTTTCGGAGCTTCATCAACGGAGCCTCTGAGTTCTTCTGGTAAGCCAGCATCATTTGGATAATGAACGGTTTCGATACCAGCCACATCATCAGCAGTTAAAGTGAAGGTCGGAATAATAGCGCAGCCGACATTTTCCTCACCGACGGCAGATTTAAAGGCATTGAAGTGCCAGGCACCACCGATAACTGATAAGGCCTTATGATTCTTAATAAAGTTATCCCATGTCGCACCAGTTAAATCAAATGTTGTTCCATGATCATCCGCGTGGCTTCTTTGCATCCATCTCATAACGGCGACTTGGTCGTTATCTTGGTTATAGCAATCTTCTTTAGATCCGTTTTCATATAAGCGCAAATGAGAGACATTACCTTCGGTAATATTTCTTGCTAAAACGGAGAACGAAAAGTTAAAACCATCAGTACCAGTGGTAATATAGGATTTAGTTTTAGAAGTACCATGTTCCGCATCATAAGCCACTGCAGCTTCTTTTAATCCTTCGAATGTTTTAGCTTGTTCAGCCGAAACATAACGCTTGTCATAATATAAGAAGAGGGCTTGGGAAATATAAGGAGAGGCAAAGGTATATTTTTCTTCTTCATTACTGCCGAGAACATTTTCAATTGCCTTTTGGAAGTCTGGAGTATTATCGGTCATGATTTGCTCTAATAAGCCATCATCATAATTGTTTTCATCAACGATTGGCGCGATATATTGGAGCTGTGAAAGTTTACCGATGTTATCGTGAGCGATGGTCACAACATCACCGACTGCGGAGTTATCTTGAATCATACTGGCAGCGGCAGTGCCTGTATCAGCACCAACGATAGAAATTGTATATTTAAAATCTGGATTATTCGCCATGAATTGTCTGGTTAAATCTTCGTAAACCGCGACAGATTCAGAACCAACCCAGAAGACAAGTTCTCCACCTTCGATTTCTTTTTTACTTTGTTGTTGCGTAGCGCATCCTGATAGCGCGCCCATAACTAAAAATAATAAACCTGAACATAAAAACAAAGATTTTTTCTTCATAAATTATCTCCCGAATATTTTCCTTATAGGAACTCTCAAATTAATTATAGTTTTTCATGTTTATTAAAGCAACAACAAAAAACAACGTTATATAAAATATAAAAGTCTATTGTTCACTCAAAGGAACAAAGGTTTTTTTGTCGATGACTTTTGTACGCGATACAAAATCATGTAATGTGCGACCTTGTTTACTGATTAAAGAAATAATAAATAGTAAAACTGGAACCGCCAACATTGTCCATCCAGAGATAAATAGATATGGCAAAGCACCTTCTATTAAATAAGAGAAAATAAACCTTCCCACTATTTGATACCACTTGGCAGGAACTTCATATTTGCTATTAATTAAAGATGTACCGGCAGCGAGTTTACCTAACGACGCTCTTCTCTTGTTTAATAGAGGAATCAAAAGGATGAAAACACTCATAGAAACAAATCCAGCCAGCATCGTGTAACCATATTCAACCAACCGATAATTGAAGGAAATGTCGGAATAGGTTTTATCATTTTTGATCGCGCTGCTAAAAGCCGTTTTCATCTCATCAGAAATTTCATCATTATTAACAATGACATATTTATATCCAGTATCATCAGCGTCATAGATATGGTTCTTTTTATAATTCCCAAATTCGGTCTCATTTTCATAAACCTTATGGCCATATGTCTCACCACTTCCAGGAAGCAATTCTTGAAGCTTATAATTTTCTTGAATTAAAACCATATCATTTTGATAGTTTGTAAGAACGTTACCCATTGGTGAAATTCTAATCAAAAAGAAAAGACCGATGGTCGCAGCGAGCATCAAAAACATATCGATCAATCCACCAGCAAGGCGCATCGTCCAAAATGGTTTTTTATTAGCTTCTTTTGGTGCCTCCAAATCAACTTTTTCTTCTTTTGGTAAAGGCATCACATAATCATCTTTTTTCTCTTGCTGAGTAGGAAAATTTTCAGGTTCTTTTTCCATATATATAATTGTAAATGTTTTTTATTAAAAAACCACCAAAATTATCTTTCGGTGGTTATTTAGTTTTGTTAAGAAGATTAGCAGATACGGAAATCAATCTCTTTTTGCCAAACTTCAAAGTCTTTTCCTTCGACTTTGAGAGTCACTTGTTCGTCAGCAAATTCCGGTGCTACTTCAGCTAGAATCTTTTGTTCACCAATCACTAAGCGAGCATATTTTTGATTACCATAATCGAGAATTTCTTCCACTTTTGCAGTTAATTCTCCTTCACCGAGAACGATTGCTTTTCTATCAAAAACATAACGATATGTTCTCTTATAGCAAGCATTACCTTCAACGGCATTGATCTTGTAACCAGCTTCAACAGGGGCATTGATAGCGACATCGTTAATAACATAATCGAATTCGACAGCGTTACGACCGACATCTCTCTTTCTGAAGCGACCTTCTAGAGCTTCTTGTTCGCCAATAGGTTCAAGAACTGGTTGACCATCAACCAAGAATCTAACTTTATCATTTCTTAAGGAGAAGGAATATTTTTGGCCTTCTTTGACAGATTCATCAACAAGAGCGAATAAATAACGATCACCGTTTTCTAAGTAAGCGAGATGTTGGCCTTCCACTTTTTCCACTTTCTTAACTTTGAGAGTGAAATCATTACCCGGAACAACAGCGAATGGAGGAACTTCAAGTTCTAATTCCTTAGCCTCACCAACAACAGCTTGAACGGCTGGTGGAAGCGTCACTTTACTACCGAAGATATCGAGTTTATCAGAGGATACTTTTCCACTGAATAAGGAGAAGTTTGGAATTGGATTAAGTAAGGTAATTTCGGTTTCACCATCAAATAGATGCAATTTGTTTTCGGAGATTTGTAGGTTTATAACATCACCGACATTGACCTCGGTTCCTTCCACGGTCTTGATGGTGACATTTTTGCCTTCATCTTTCATAGTGAAATCTTCACTCGAATGACCGAGAACGCCATAAATAATGCATTCATTACCTAAGTGTTCAACCGCAGTAACTGTCGCTCTGAGTTTAGTTTCTTTTTCACTTAAAGTAATATGTTCTGGACGAATACCTAAAATGACTTTTGTTTCACCATCGAGGTACTTATTATGAATCTTACAAACAGCTTCGTAACTGACATCGCTTGTGGAACCATCAGGATAGAGGATTTCCACTTTATCACCCTTACGAGTTAAAGTGACATCGAAGAAGTTCATTTGGGGTGTGCCGATAAATCCAGCGACGAATTTGTTATATGGTTTATTATATAAATTCATCGGTGTATCGATTTGTTGGACATAGCCTAGTTTCATAACGACGATTCTGGTACCCATTGTCATAGCTTCAACTTGGTCATGGGTAACATAGATAAATGTAGTCGCTAATTTCTTATGTAGTTTAGTAATTTCTGTTCTCATTTGAGCACGGAGTTTCGCGTCTAAGTTAGAT
>JAEEHE010000146.1 GCA_016280685.1 Caryophanales bacterium | reverse complement strand
CTTTACTATAGCAAAGCAGGTATTAGAGTTATCCACGTTGATGCTCGTTTAGGTTCGTTCAACTACAATAACGACAAAAAAGAATATCAATTCTCTGGTTTTACTTCTTCCACCAACTCTTCTGGAAGTGGTAACTATATCTCCACCGCATGTTCTAATACTGCCACCGATTCTTGCTTCCCTAACTATAAGTTATTAGAAGTTTTACCAAGAACCGGCAAAGCCATCAAGACTATTGGTCCTGCTAGTAATGATACCCTCTTCGTCGAAGGTGATACCTTTGGTGCCTCCACAGGTGCATGGGCTAATTACAAAATGCACGATATGGCTGGTGGAAAGACTATCGATTTAGGCTTTAGCTTTGAAATTACCAAAATTAATGGTAATGAATCCGCTGAAATCACCATTACAAAGCTTAAATAACACTAAGGGACGCCTTTGGCGTTCCTTTTCTTATTAATATGAAAAAAGTTCATTGGTTAGTATCTACTCTATTAATTTGCATATCTTTTTCTCTTATGGGATGTCAATACATCTCTTATTTAAGGAAAAATCTCGTCCAAATTGATCCATACGATTATCAAACTACGTATCGCGATATGCGTTTATTTGGTTGTGGCTACTATGCCGAACAATATACGACACACACCAATGTCTTAAAACAAAAACAATATGTCATTGAAAATGTCAAAGCGTTAGTGGTTCCTGTTGATTTTACCGATTATCCCGCTTCTAGCCTCCCCTTGGGAGAAGAAGGGACTAAGAATCAATTGGAACAAGTAATGTTCTCTTCTAATTCTTTAGATTGGTATTCTTTAAAAGAATATTATGAATTATCTAGCTTTGATCAATGTCATCTTTCGGGTACTGTGGGTGATTGGTACCATATCAACGATACTTCCACTCATTATGCTCAAACTAAAAAAGTGGAAGGTTCACGAGAAATCGCTACCGCAATCCATGATTTATATTTAGAAAAATATAATGAAGCCAAAGCTAATAATGATGCTGAAGGAATGAATAAATATGATTTAACACAATATGACGCTAATAAAGATGGTTATGTTGATTCCTTAATTCTTATTTATTCCGCTCCCATTTCCAATCCCGGAGATTTATTTTGGGCTTTTTGCTGGTCGGTTAATAGTCCTAATGGAAGATATCTTCCTGAAACTGAAGCAGTTCATCGTTTCTTCTGGGCTTCTTATTGGTTCTTCTTTGATAATGAACTTGATTATAGTGGCCAATACCCTGCAATTCCTGCCTCTTTGCCTGGAAGAATAGCCTCTAATGAAGTTAAACCCGACTCTCATACAATGGTTCATGAATTCGGTCATGTCCTCGGATTGCCTGATTATTATGTCACTAATTACAATCAAGAAGATTATGATGGTTTAGGCTATTTAGATATGATGAGTGCTAATATCGGTGACCATCACGCTTTTAGCAAAGCCCTTTATGGCTGGATCAACCCTTTCTATATTAAGGGAAGTGCGAAAGTAGTAATGAGAAGCACTACGAAAACAGGTGATGTTATCATTCTGCCTATACGAGGAATGTATAGAAATACATTATTAGACCAATACTTAATGATTGAATTTTTAACTCCTGATGGTGTAGCCGTTTATGATGGACAACATCAATATGGAGGAAGGTATCCATATTATTATCAAAAAGCGGGTATTAGAGTAACTCATATCGATGCTAGATTGGGATTATTTACCGTCGATCCAGGCGCTCAAAAAGCGACATTTAATAATTTCACAACATCTCCCTATCCCACTTCTAGTTATTCCTATGTGACAATGGCTTGTAGCAATACCGCAGATGATTCTTGCTTCCCTGGCTATAAATTAATTGAAATATTGCCTCGTCAAGGAGCTTCTATGAAGCTATTTGATTACGCTACTGATGATATGCTCTTCCAAGAAGGAGACACATTTGGTGGTGATGATGGCATATGGCCTAATTATAAAATGCACGATAATCGTGGTGGTTACACCGTTGATTTAGGATTTAGCTTCCATATTACCAAAATTAAAGAAAACCAATCCGCAGAAATCACTTTTACAAAAATTAGCTAACGACAAACAATTTTGAATAATTAAAGAATTGTTGTATTATAAATACGCTAGTATCCTTAAGGAGGAAAAAATATGAAAAAACTACCTATGTTAGTATTATCAATGGCATCCGTTATGGCCTTAACTGGCTGTGGCATGCTTACTAAAGTCATCGATGAATTAAAGAAAACACCTGATGATTTACCAATGACCAAAGAAGAAGCAAGAAACGCTGTTAAAAACTACGCTGAAGAAAATAACGGTGTGCAATTCTCCTATCGTTACCGCGATGGCGAAGAAGAAGGCAGAGGTTATGCTGGTCAAAAGAATGGTTCTGTTTGGGAATATCAAACCGTCGGTGGCAAGGTCACCAATGGATACGTTACCGTTGCTTTAGAAGATGGCTCTTACAAAAAATATGTCTATGATCAAGAAAAAGAAGCTTTCTATTTCTATAGAGACATTGAAAAAGATAGTTATGCCATTGAAGATATCTATAAAGATTTCGGTAAAAATACCACTCCTCCATGGCTCTTCTATGCTCATGAAAGTCCCAACACTTTCACTAAAGTTGGCGAAAGCAAAGTTTTAGAAAGAGATTGTGTTGACTATGAATTTACCTATAAAGGTATCGCCACCACATTAGGTGAAGAAATGGAATATACCATTAGTATTGATGCCACCTTGGGTGTCACCATGAAAATCGTCATTTATGAAGGCAGTTCTACAAGTGGCAGAATGAATATGGATATGACCGCTATTGAAACTGGCAGTGATGTGGTCGTCCCTGAAACCGTTGATCCTGAGCCAGAAGGTGACGAAGGTCAAGAAGGCGAAGAAGGTCAAGAAGATCCCGTCGACTAATCATAAACAAACTATTAATAAGGCGTCTTAATAAGATGCCTTTTCTTTACTAAAAAAGAAAAAATATATAAAATATCGTTATGAGAAATAAGATTATTCCTCTTTTAACTATCATTCCATTATTGTCCGCTTGCCAAAATAGTGGACCTTTAACTTTTGTTCCTTTTAGTGATTACGTTAACGAGCAACATTTAAGCGGTGAAATCAATCCTATCCACACAATTAATGGGGATTTTGCATCGATAAAGGGCTTTTTATACGATAACAAAGATAATCGCCATCATGTGGTCGCCAATTCTCTTGGTGAAGATAAATTGTTGGTTTTACCAGTCCGTTTTAAAGATAGTGATAATTCTATTTCTTTGGAAGATAAAACTATTTATATACAAAATGCTTTTTTTGGTGATCCAAGTGTTACTAAACATGAATCTGTAGCGTCTTTTTATAACAAATCTAGCTATGGTCAACTCCGTATTACTGGAGAAGTAGCCCCTTGGTATGAATTAGATATCAATGCTTCCGAATGGAAAAAGAAGGGAAATGAACAAACTACTGCTTCAAGAAATATTACTGTAGCCGCTTTAAAAGCATTAAGAGAAGATCCTAGTTTTGATTTATCTATCTATGATAATGATAACGATGGATATCTTGATATGGTTTATACCATATATGATTATCCTTATTCTGATGTTTCTAAAAATGATATCTCTGAAGAATTATTCTGGGCTTATACCGATTTCATCAAAGAAAGCGAAAATGGTGTTATGCCGACCGAAAAATACGCGAATGCTTATGCTTGGAGTTCCTTATATTTTTCTAATTTTAACGAAAACAAAAAAGTGGACGCTAGCACATATATCCACGAAACTGGTCACCTATTAGGACTAGTGGACTACTATAATATTAATCAAAAAGAGCAAGGCTATTATTATCAACCCACCGGCTTTTTCGATGTCATGGATTCTAACCAAGGTGACCACACAGTATTTAGCAAATATCTATTAAATTGGGTTTCTCCAAAATTATTAGAAAAGGGAAAGAATGTCACTATAAAACTAAAAGATTTCTCTAAAACAGGTGAGTTTATCTTACTCCCTTTAAACGAAAACTATGACAATAACCCCTTTAATGAGTATTTGTTATTAGAATATTTCTGTCCAAGAGATTTAAATAAAGGCAATGGCTTAAGTTACCAAGATATTGATATTAATGGTAATAAAGTTATCTTTACCTTCCCTAATTATCACGGATTAAAAGTGTATCATGTCGACGCTCGATTAGCCTATTTCACCAAAAAGACCAATATTGGAACTATGCCAAAGAAGATTTGTCTAGTGGGAGAAGAAACCACAGAACTCAGCGATGTCTCTGTCGATTTCGCTTTTGATAATTCAATTAAGAGCAAAGAAGCGGAAACCGGAAATGTTTTATATCACTTATTAGAAAGCAGTGGAAACAACACCTTTAAGGATGGTCGGTTGGCCAGTAATAATACTTTATTTAGATATGGTGACACCTTTGGTGTTAATACTTTTGAAGAATTAAGTAATCGCGCGGGATTCACATTTAAAATCATTGATGTGGCCACCAATGATGTAGCTATAAGTTTTACTAGTAAATAATTTATAAATCGATATCAAGTTCAATAGGGCAGTGATCAGATCCATAAATATCATTATGTATCTTACTGTCCTTTACTTTATCCATTAAAGAATTAGACACTAAGAAATAATCGATTCTCCAACCCGTATTATTAGCGCGCGCATTAAAACGATATGACCACCAAGAGTATTTAACAGTAGTGGGATATAGTTCTCTAAACGTATCTTTAAAACCAGAATCTAATAATCGGCTAAATTTATTTCTTTCTTCGTCGGTAAAGCCAGGATTATGCCTATTAGCTTCGGGATTTTTAATATCTATTTCATTATGCGCCACATTTAAGTCGCCAGTATAAATAATGGCCTTTTTGCGGGATAATTTCGTTAAATATTCTAATAAATCATCTTCAAAACCCATTCTAAAATCGAGTCTTTTTAAACCATCACCTGCGTTAGGAACATAAGCACCTACAAAATAAAAATCCTCATATTCTAATGTGATGATTCTTCCTTCATCGTCATATTTTTCATCATCTAATCCATAATGCACACTTAATGGTTCTTTTTTAGTGAATACAGTGACACCAGAATATCCTTTTCTTAATTTAGAAACTGTCCAATATGTAAAATATCCTTCTGGCATAAAAGGAAAATCTAAATGCATGTCTTCGCTATATTTACTTTCTTCTATAAAAAAGATATCAGCATCGAAATTATAAAAATCCCTCGCAAAATCCTTTTGTAATATCGCTCTTATACCATTGACATTAAAAGAAACAATTTTCATAACAAGCACCTATATATTTATATTTTATAAGGTTTTATGAAACAAACATTAAAAACAAGTTTTCTTTATGCGCATACAATTGTATAATGACTTATCATATTACATGATTATATCGAATAATTTATCTGGGAGGACAAATTATGAAGAAAAAGACCATTTTTAGTATATTAGGTGTTCTTTTTGCCATGACGCTATCCATCGGCGGAGCGTTAATTGCTAAAAACCACACCGAAAAACAAGAAATGAAGACCGCAAGTGCCGCTACGCTTGATGATGTTGGTATTTCGAATAGAATGTTTGCTTATAGACCTCGTAGCAATGGTGATCCGGCAAACAACACTTCCTATGAAGTTGGATATGGTGCTCATACCACCACTTCTACACACGCCACAACTTCTGTTGCAGCGGACGGCCAATATCAAGAAGGAAGCAATTATTATCCCGCTTATTTATTTACTTACCAAGAAACAGGAACTAGCCAAGACTTTCTCTATGCTACTGTAAGAATTAGAATAGTTGTCACTGTTCAACCATGGGAACATTGCCGAGTAAGAGTTTTGTTTAATCCAGTAAAATCGGTAATGACTGGTGGTGGTAGTGCTGACCACGCTATTGAAATGGCTTGGGATGCCACTCCTCGCGGTATGTATTCCGCTAGTGAATTCAATTTCTCTAATTTTACTTATAAGCAAGATGACTATTCTACTAAATCAACTGGTGATGATGTTATTGCAAGAACGGGCAGAAACGCCGCTGGTGAAGCTGCTACTGCTTTTGAAAAATCGTGGTATTTAGATAACAAATCACAAGTTGAGCAAACATATTGGTTACAATTTGCCGTTTCTGGCTATGTAGAAAGCACCAGTAAAGACGCCCACTCCCTTACCCAAACTGTGAGGTTTGGCATCAATATTAGAGAATCTTCTCAATATGCCTGTAAAGTCTTTTACAATAACAATGAAACTTATTACGATACCATCAAAGATGCTATCGCTTATACCAATTCTCTTCCAACTGGTGGAAATGGTTATTCTATAACAATGTTAAGAGACCACACTGAGCCAGCCGCAAACTATAATATTATAGTTACCAACAGTCTTTACTTAAATTTAGCTGGATTTAATTTAACAAGTGCTAGTTCGGGCCGAAATACATTTTTCCTTGCTAGAGTAGCCAATGGCTTGACTACCAATATCAGCATTCAACTAAGAAACACTGGCTCTAGTCAAAATTATATTTCTGGAGCATTTACAGATTCCGTCTTCTTATTAGGCGACACAACTGATACATATACAGTTACTCTCTTCGTTAATGAAAAAGTATTAGTGTATAATTCATTGAATTCAGGAAGAGCTGTTGCGGTTCACAAAAGTGGTGTTTTATACATTGAACAAAATGGCGAAGTTAAATCCAACTCAACGATTTGTGGTGTTGTTGTAGGTGGCGGTAAATTATACCTCAGTGGTACTCTTACCGTTCCTTATGGCGATTCAATTTACACCGAAAAAGAAAACAATGTAACTCCTTCTGTTTATTTATATTATTTGCCCACTATTACTCATGGAACTAATAAACATACATTTAGTGTTGCTAGTGGTGGTCCAAGCACATTGAACCTTCGCGCTGATAACGGATTATCATCCGCCTATTTAAATGGCGGTTCAAACATTACCATTAATTACAACACCAAGCCAACAACCGGCAATGTCCTTATTGTTTCTGGTGTTAATTCACAAACAGCAGCTAACAAGTTCTCTGTAGCTGGCTTAGCCTCAAATCTTATGTTGTTCTATAATTCCACAACCAAAGAATTAAGAACTGCTGTTAAATGTTCCATAACCTTTAATGCCAATGGTGGATCTGGAAGTCAAACTGGTAAAACCGTTAAACAAGGAGACAGCTATATGTTACCTTCTTGTACCTTTACCGCTCCTGAATATCATCACTTTGAATGTTGGGGTTCCGATGCTACTGGAACCGCTACTTACCAAGCCGGTGCATCCGTGACCATCAATGGTGATAAAGTGTTCTACGCTATTTGGGCACAATCTGCTTCCGAAAAAGTTACTGAATTTATCGATTACTATATGTACATGAGCAAATTTGTTAGTGGTCAATGCAATACTTATTTTGGACCGGCTAAAGATGCCTTCAATGCATTAGATAGCGAAGCTAGAGCATTATTCTTCTCTAGCAGTACTTCTTCCGTTGTGAATGCAAGAGAACGTCTCAATGCTTGGGCGGCTTATAAAGGCTATACATTAAATGAAAATAATCAATATGTTGCCAACGTCCAAAGTTCTAACGCCATTAACGGAGTTAAAGAAAATCAAACCGCAGTTGTGGCTATCACAATAGTGTCTATAGCCACCCTTATCTCCACAGTTGGTTTCTTCTTATTAAAGAAAAAGAGACAACAAGATAAATAAAAATCATAAAAAATAAGGATTAAAAAGGTGCGTTATCAAGCGCATCTTTTCCTTATATTTAATAAAAAATAAAATATTTTCTTGCACGCATTTTTAAATCTCTATATTATATATAAGCGTGTGTAGCAAAGTATACACGTGGACCGGTTGGTCATTTTTTAAGAGAAATATATGACACACCCGGTACTGTGGATACACTACACTGTATCACAAAGTTAACAATTGAAAGGAGCATACATATGCCAACAATCAACCAATTAGTTCGTGAAGGCCGTCATAACAAGACATGGAAGTCTAAAGCTCCTGCTCTTGGTACCAGAATCAACTCTTTAAAGAAGAGAGAAACTCACCAAGCCGCAGCGCAAAAACGTGGTGTCTGCACCCGTGTCGGCACAATGACCCCAAAGAAACCTAACTCCGCTTTAAGAAAATACGCTCGTGTTAGATTATCCAATGGTTACGAAGTCACCGCTTACATCGGTGGTGAAGGTCATAACTTACAAGAACACTCCACCGTTTTAATTAGAGGTGGCCGTGTCAAAGATTTACCAGGTGTCAGATATCACATCGTCCGTGGTACCTTAGACTGCGCTGGTATCGAAGCCCGCCGTCAAGGCCGTTCCTTATATGGAACTAAAAAACCTAGAGAAGAAGAATAAGGAGGAAAACTATTATGCGTAAAGGTAATGCAACTAAACGTGACGTTTTGCCCGATCCAATTTATAACAGCAAATTAGTCACCCGTTTAATCAACAAGATTATGCTTGATGGTAAAAAAGGTACTGCCCAAAACATCCTCTATTCTGCTTTCAAGAAAATCGAAAACAAAACCGGAAAACCCGCCATGGACGTCTTCGCTACTGCATTGAATAACATCATGCCAGAAGTCGAATTAAAGATGAAACGTGTCGGTGGTAGTAACTTCCAAGTCCCAACTGAAGTTTCTCCTGAAAGAAAAGTCACATTAGGACTCAGATGGTTAGTTAACTACTCTCGTTTAAGAAACGAAAAAACCATGGAAGACCGCTTAGCCAATGAAATAATTGACGCTGCTAACGGAACCGGTGCTTCTGTCAAGAAGAGAGAAGATACCCACAAGATGGCTGAAGCTAATAAAGCTTACGCACATTACCGCTGGTAAGAAAGAGGTAATTTATGGCTAACCGTGAATTTGATTTAGCCCATACCCGTAACATCGGGATTATGGCGCATATCGATGCCGGAAAGACCACAACTACTGAAAGAATTCTTTATTTCACTGGTAAAATTCATAAAATCGGTGAAACACACGAAGGGGCTGCCACCATGGACTGGATGGAGCAGGAACAAGAAAGAGGTATTACTATTACCTCCGCTGCGACAACCGCCATGTGGAAAGGCAACCGCATTAACATCATCGACACTCCAGGGCACGTCGACTTCACTGTCGAAGTGGAACGTTCTCTCCGTGTTCTTGATGGTGCTGTTACTGTATTAGATGGTAAAAATGGTGTCGAACCACAAACCGAAACAGTCTGGAGACAAGGTAGCAAATATGGTGTCCCTAGAATTGTCTTCGTCAATAAATTAGATGCTATCGGTGCCGACTTTGAAATGTCCGTTCGTTCACTTCATGAACGTTTAGGCGCGAATGCCGCCGCGGTCCAATACCCAATTGGTATTGAATCCTCATTAAAAGGATGTATCGATATTATCGAACAAAAAGCTTGGGTTTATAGCAGTGATGTTCACGAAGAACCTCACGAAGAACCCATCCCTCAAGAATACAAAGCCAAAGTCGCGGAATTAAGAGAAAAATTATTCGAAGCCTTATCAAACTTCGATGAAGAAATCTTAATGATGGTGTTGGAAGGACAAGAACCCACCGTCGAACAAACCAAAGCTTGTATTCGTAAAGCCGTTCTTACTGGTGAATTCCACCCAGTCTTCTGTGGATCGGCTTATAAGAATAAGAATATTCAACTACTCCTTGATGGTGTCGTTGATTATCTACCAAGTCCTCTTGATATTCCCGCTGCTAAAGGCGTGGATAATAGAGGCAATGACATCGTTTGTCAACCAACAGACGATGCTCCCTTGGCTGCTTTAGCCTTTAAGATCGCTACTGACCCCTTCATTGGCCGTTTAGCCTATGTCCGTGTCTATAGTGGTGTTCTTAAGAGTGGTAGTTATGTCATTAACTCCACCAAAGGTGTTAAAGAAAGAATTGCTCGTGTTGTCTTAATGCACTCTAACCACCGTCAAGAAGTGGAAGAATTGCACGCTGGTGATATCGGTGCTGTCGTTGGTTTAAAATCAACCATCACTGGTGATACCTTATGTGAAGAAAAACACGAAGTCATCTTGGAACAAATGGAATTCCCTGATCCCGTTATTGAAGAAGCAGTGGAACCCAAAACCAAAGCTGACCAAGAAAAGATGACAACCGCTTTAGCTAAATTAGCAGAAGAAGACCCCACATTTAAAGTCCGCACCAATGCGGAAACTGGCCAAACCCTTATCGCTGGTGTTGGTGAATTACACTTAGACATCATCGTCGACCGTATGAGAAGAGAATTCGGCGTCCAAGTCAACGTCGGTGCTCCACAAGTCGAATATAAGGAAACCATTAAGAGCACCGCTGATTGTGAAGGTAAATACATCAAACAATCTGGTGGTCGTGGTCAGTATGGTCATGTTTGGGTGAAATTCGAACCCAACCCCGGAAAAGGATTTGAATTCGTTGACGCCATCGTCGGTGGTACTGTTCCTAAGGAATATATCAAACCAACCGAAGAAGGCTTAAAGGATGCCTTAAAACGTGGTATGGTGGCCGGATTCGAAGTCATGGATATCAAAGCTACTTTATTCGATGGTAGTTACCATGATGTTGACTCCAGCGAAGCTGCTTATAAGATCGCGGCCTCTATGGCCTTAAAAGAAGCGGCTAAGAAATGTCAACCTGTCATCTTAGAACCCATCATGAAGATTGAGGTTACCGTGCCTGAACAATACTATGGTGATGTCATCGGTGATATCGCTAGACGTAGAGGAAATGTGACTGGTGAATCTCAACGCGCAAACGCCAAGACGATTGAAGCGGAAGTCCCATTATGTGAAAT
>JAEEHE010000145.1 GCA_016280685.1 Caryophanales bacterium | reverse complement strand
GCAGTTATTGGCGCTAATGCGGTAGTGGCAAAAGATGTTCCTCCTTATGCGGTTGTCGTAGGTAATCCCGCAGTTGTTAAGAAATATAGATTCGATAAAGAAACAATTGATCTTCTTTTGGAACTCAAATGGTGGGACAAAGATATTGAAGAAATCAAAAAACTAATCCCATTGCTTACAGGGGATATAGAACAAAGCAAAAAAGAGCTTAAAAAGCTATTAAAGAAATAGCGTTCGGTCTGTGGTTCTGGGTGTTCGGTTTACATTAAAACACTAAAACCCTACCAACTTAGTCAAATTGGATTGATATAATGTGTCAGTCCTTTAATTTTTTATAATTATTTTGTGATTCAAGAGGAAATAATGTGTTAACAGTATTAATTCGTTATAAAGGAAAAGAAGATAATGTTAAACATTTCATTAAAGAAATGATTTCTTTAGGAATTGTGGATCAAATAAGAAATGAAGAAGGTAATATCCGTTATGAATATTTCTTTCCATTAGACGATCCTAATAGTGTTCTTCTCGTGGATTCTTGGGTTAATCAAGAAGCCCTTGATAAGCATCATCAATTACCATTAATGAAAGAAATCGTTAAATTAAGAGAAAAATACGATCTTCATATGGAAGTAGAAAAATATCAATCAATCGTAGATGATAGAGATGAGAAATATATTAGGAGATAAAAGATGATGAAAAGATTATTAACTTTAATCCTTCCTTTGATGCTTTTATCTGGTTGTTCAAATAAGAGTGCTTCTAGCAATAATAACGATAAACCAATTGATATTAGCAATGGTGAAATACTTGTCACTTATTTTTCTGCCACTAATAACACGAAGAAGATTGCTAATTACGCACAAGAGCATTTAGATTGTGACGTCTTTGAAATAGTGCCATCACAAGCTTATACTTCTGAAGACATCGACTATAATTCCGATTGTCGAGCGAATAGAGAACAAAATGATGATAGTGCGAGGCCAGAGATTAAATATACCATTAGTGACATCACTAAATATGAAACAATTGTCTTAGGCTATCCTATCTGGTGGGGACAAGCACCCAAGATTATGTATACCTTTATGGAATCATATGATTTCTCTAATAAAACCATTCTTCCTTTTTGTACATCGGGTAGTTCTCCTATCGGGAATAGCGCTACAAATTTAAGTGAAAGCGCTTCTGGTGCCACTTGGTTAGAAGGAAAGAGATTCTCCGCAAGCGCTTCTAAAGATGAAGTAGGTGAATGGTTAGATAAATATATAAAGGAGGAAGAAAAGATGAGATTGTTAATTGATGATCAAGAATTAGATGTGACTTGGGAAGATAATAATTCGGTGAAAGAATTAAAAAAGTTATTACCTTTAACTATTAATATGCATAAATATGATGATTTTGAACAAACAGGTAATATCGGTCACACAATTACTAGTAATGATGAACAGATAACTGCTGTGCCAGGAGATATTGTTTTATATAACGGTAGTGCGATATCAGTATTCTATAATAACAATAGTTGGTCATATACAAGACTCGGACATATTAATTTAAATAAAGATGAATTAAATACTTTATTAAACAAAGCATCTATCGTATTCGTCTTACAAGGAGAATAAACATGAAGAAAGTATTAATTATTTCTACAAGCATAAGGAATGGAAGTAATTCCGAATTATTAGCACATGAATTTGAAAAAGGGGCTAAAGAAGCGGGAAATGATGTGAAATTCATCTCTCTTAAAGATAAAAATATCGCTTTCTGTCATGGATGTTTAGCGTGTCAAAAACTCCATAGATGTGTCATTAATGATGACGCTAACGCGATTGCGGATGAAGTATGTGAAAGTGAGGTTATCGTTTGGGTATCTCCGATTTATTACTATGAGATGTCTGGACAAATGAAAACCTTAATCGACAGGATGAATTCTTTATATTCAAGAGATTATAAATTCAAAGAAGTTTATTTCTTAACTGTCTCAGCGGAAGATGAAGAATACGTTCCTGAGAGAGCTATCAATGGCCTTCAAGGATGGATTGATTGCTTTGAGGGAGTCGACCTTAAAAACACTTTATTTATCGGTGGAGTAAATGGACCAAACGAAATAAAGAATCATCCTAAACTTAAAGAAGTTTATGAGATGGCTAAAAACATCTAATAATCTATTATGGAAACTTTAGAAGAATTTATTAAGAAGCATCAAAGAAATAAAGAGAAGACCTCTTCTTTTGTGGAATATTTATATCAGTTAATGAATAAATATGGTATTGATAACCCAAGCGATATTTATAATAAGGCGAATATCTCTAGACAATTATGGTCATCTATCATATCGGGGAAATCTCATCCCTCTTTAATTGTTTGCATCAAGATCGCTTTAACAATGAAGATCAATAATCACGAATGTAAATATCTCTTGAAGAAAGCCGGTTATACCTTAGCTTCTTCTAATAAATATGCTTTGATTATTAGATATGCGATAGAGAATAAAATATACGATATCAATGAAGTGAATAAATTATTAGAAGATAATGGTTATAGTGATTCTCTAATTATTTAAATAATTAAATATGGTTAAATCAATTGTCAAATGCGATTTGACCTTTTTTATTATTTCTCTATATATAATGTTTCCGTCATTGGAGGAAAGACACTATGAATGAAAACTTAAAGAAAATCCGTGAGTACTGGTTAGGCCTCGGATTTAAAGAAGAAGAATTAAATGCTTATGAGAGTAGTTCTGTTTATCTCGCAAATATGATTATGGAATACGCTCATAGGGGACAAAAAAGAGAAAACGGGGAAGATTATGCTAACCACCCCTCAAGAGTGTTAATGAATTATCGCCACCTCATAGGCATCGGTAGTGATGGTAAAGGCTTAGTGGATGTCGATCTTCTCTATCGTCATAATATCCCTTTCGATGGTGTCCAAGAAGTGTGTCTTTTACACGATGTCGTGGAAGATACAAAATTTACGATTAAAGATGTAAGAGATATCTATGTGGAATGTGGATTCAAAGATTACTTCGATATGTATATCAGAAACGCTCTAGAATATATCACTCACGATAAAGATGCTGATTATGAAGACTATATAGAGATCTGCTTAAATAATCCTATATCCGCGATGGTGAAGTTAATGGATATGCAAGATAATCTAAGAGTGATTGATCTTGTGAAATATAACAAAGATAGATACCTAAGAGCGAAGAGATATCTCGGATATACCTATAAACTCAACAAAGCTTATCATTTCCTAGAAAATGTCGAGAGATATAGAAAAGAACTAAAGGAGGAATAATTAAATGAAATATTTATTATGTGGTGATAACTACAAAAGAGTGTTCATTGAAGATGACACTAATCATAATTCCTTCTTCTACGATATGAAAGAAGAGAAGTGGGTTCATGGTGGAAGCTGGTTGCATGATAATCGTATCGGCTTTGATCCTTCTGAACCACCCGATTCTATGTATCGTTATGGTAATCCCGATTGTATGGAAGACATCAAAGAAATCTCCAAAGAAGAAGCGGAGAAATTTATCGGAAAAACACTTGATGAAGAAGAACTTATGTCTTTGCTAAAATAGTGATAAAACTAGATTATATCAAATAAAATTTAATGTTATGTATGCACTCGCAACCGCGAGTGTTTGCATATGCAAAAGAAAATCTTTAAAATTAAAATGATAAAATATTGTTGTTACGCGTAATTTTGGAGGAAATTATATGAGCAAATTAACGAAGATTATCCTTACCTCAAGCCTAGCCATCGGCGCAGGTGCAGCGGCAATTTTGGGTTTTAAATCCACAATTAAAGAACAATCAGTGGAAACCAAAGCTGAAGAAGAAGTGGTTCCTGATGGTACTGTTTCTAGACCTTATAAAATTTCTTCTTATGAAGATTTAAGCTTAATGAATAACGCTCCAAGAGATGGAACGCCTACATATTATTCTTTAGCGGAATCTTGGGTTTATCACGAAAAAATGAATATAAACTATATTGATATTTCTTGCTATGGTTCTGACGGCAAAAAAGTAATTTGGCTCGATCTCAATGGTAAAACAATCATGAGAGAGGGCAAATCAACCGATACTTCTACGTTCCATATTGTTGGTCTTGTTGAAATGTATATTTACGATTCTCATCAAGGATCAGGTGAGATACAAATGTGGCTTGATAATTACAGCAGCGATTCATGTTTATTCTCTGTATCGGCAGGAGCTACTTTGAATATCATTAATGGTAGATATACTTATCTAATGGAATATAATGATTCCGTTTATGGTGGTGGCAGTCAATTTGCGCATCGCGGTGATGTTTTTAATATTAGTGGTACTGGCAAAGTTAATATCTATGATGGTTATTTCAATGCTGCAGACTATGTTATTTATTCCGAAAAAGCCTCAGGAGTAACCATATATAATGGACGATTTAGTAATTTAAGAGATTATACTGTCTTTGCCAATCGTAGACTTGTTACTCTATATGGCGAGGGAGAAAAATTTGCCGATACTTTAGGGCCTTCAACGATATTCTCTCCCGAACCAGATGAATGGTGTGGCGATAATGAATTATGGGGCGCGGCTTCTTTTGGATTCACTTCCAAGAATTCCTATCTTATCTACTCAAACGTCCCTAATAATTTCAGTGAGATAACTATTGATCAAGGTGAAGAATACGCTTTTACCATTTGGCGTTCTAATGCTTATGATTTTAAATGGAAATTAGATAATACAACCATCACTGAAGATAGTCATCCAGCATTACAGTTGATTGGTAAAAATACTTTAGTGATTAAGCCGTCATTAGCTAATGGGTTATTAGATAATCATTATATTTATTTGTCTTTTAAATTTATGAAAAACCAAGAATTTGTGACTAGAGATAATGAATATATTGGAATTCATGTTAATAGAACCCATTATGTCATTACTTTTGATTTAGGTGGACATGGTGAGAATATGTATGAATTTTCTCCGATGTCTGAAAGTAGAACTTTTGCCGATGTCGTCAATAGTGTTACTCCACCAGAAAATGATGATGACTATTATTTCTTAGGTTTCGCTAAAGATAAACTTAGCTATTACGCAAATGTTAATTCTTTCGTTAAAGCCGCGAATGCCTTAAAAACCGATACCAATCTTATCGACTTTGACTACATTTTATATGGTGGTTGGAGAGGATACGATGATGATGTGGATGGATTAACATTCAATCAACCGACAATTAAACAACTTGATGCAAATGGTGATT
>JAEEHE010000144.1 GCA_016280685.1 Caryophanales bacterium | reverse complement strand
GCTTCTGGTAAAATACGGGAGATAACACCCTTATTACCATGACGACCAGACATCTTATCACCTTCGGAGATCTTTCTCTTTTGGACGATATAGACTCTGACGATTTCATTGACTCCGGGAGGGAATTCACCATCTCTATTTTTGCCGTCACGTTTGAAGACTTTGACATCTAAAACGATACCAGCACCACCGTGAGGAACTCTTAAGGAAGCGTCTTTTCCTTCATTGGTTTTCTCACCGAAGATGGCCATTAATAATTTCTCTTCTGGAGTAGGTTCTGTTTGACCACGTGGAGTGATTTTACCGACTAAGATGTCGCCTTCTTTCACTTCACTACCAGGGATGATGATACCTCTTTCATCTAAGAAAGCTTTCGCGCTTTCAGAGACATTTGGCACATCTCTAGTGATCTCTTCATCACCTAATTTAGGAATGCTTCTACATTCTAATTCATATTTTTCAATATGAATGGATGTATAAACATCATCTTTCACTAATCTTTCGGACATGATGACCGCGTCTTCGTAGTTATAACCATTCCAGGTCATGAAGGCGATGGTCACGTTTTGACCTAAGGCTAAGTCACCATTTTGCATAGCGGGACCATCAGCGATGATCTGTCCGCGTTTCACTTTATCGCCGACATGAACGATAGAAGTTTGGTTGATACAAGTGCCTTGGTTACTACGTTCGAATTTTTGTAAGTGATATGTTCTTGGTTCTTTTTGACCTTTTTCTAAAACTTCGATAGTTCTGCTGTCGCTATAAGTAACAACACCATCTTCAACGGCAACAACCGCTAAACCACTATCGCGAGCGACTTGATGCTCTAAACCGGTACCCACTAATGGAGCGTGTGGTTTTAATAATGGTAAGGCTTGACGTTGCATGTTACTACCCATAAGGGCACGCATGGTATCGTCATTTTCTAAGAAGGGAATGCTACCAGCAGCGATAGAAACGATCTGTTTAGGAGAGACGTCGACAAAGTCGACTTCTTCTCTGGGAGCGATGATGTTTTCACCTTTATAACGGGCGACAACTTGTTCATCTAAGATTTCTCCATTAGGACCTAAATTGATGTTCGCTTCCGCGATGCATTTGTCCCATTCTTCATCCGCAGATAAATAGACAGAATTTTCCGCTTCGTTTAAGACACGGCATGTCTTTTTATCGACTTTACGATATGGAGTTTCAATAAATCCATATTTATTAATTTTCGCGTATGAGGCGAGATTGTTAATAAGACCGATGTTTTGACCTTCAGGTGTTTCGATAGGACAGATACGTCCATAGTGAGAAACGTGAACGTCACGAACTTCTGTGGAAGCTCTATCACGGGTTAAGCCACCAGGACCTAAAGCGGATAATCTTCTCTTATTAGTTAATTCAGCAAGAGGATTGGTTTGATCCATGAATTGGGATAATTGGCTACTAGCGAAGAATTCACGGATTGACGCTGTCAATGGACGTGGATTGATCAAAGCTTTTGGTTTGACATTACCCAAATCAGAAATGGACATCTTCTGTTGAACGGTCTTCACCATTTTTGCTAAACCTTGACGGTATTGGTTTTGAATTAATTCACCAACACAGCGGATTCTTCTATTGCCTAAGTGGTCAATATCATCAGTTTCACCGAATCCATCGATAACATTTAAGAAATATGAGAAAGCGGCAAGGATGTCACTAATGGTGATTGTTTGAGCGGTGCTATTCAAGTCTGTACCGACGATAGGACAAACTCTATGATCCTTTTCACTCTTATAAACTTTGACGATGTTCACTAAGTTATGATTATCTAAGCGTTCATTGACTTTGAGTTTATGTAAGTGGGCACCTTTTTCAAAGAAGTCTTCATCTCTTAAAGCATCTACATCTTTACTAGTTAATGTATAGCCTTTCTTAAATCTGATTTCACCATCAACATCCACTAAGTTTTCTGCTAATGTGCGACCAGGTAAGCGGTTATAGATGCCGAGCTTCTTGATATATTTGAAACGACCAGCACGACCTAAGTCATTGCGCTTTCCATCAAAATATTTTTGGAATAAGAAGTTAGCGGTGCCTTCTTCAGGGGCCGGTTCACCCGGTTTCATCTTCTTGAAGATATCCGCTAAAGCGCCTTTGACGGTCTGGGCCTTAGAATCATCATCTTTGCTAAGCGTCATTTCTAACGCTTCGTTTTTTCCGAATAACGCGAGGATATCATCGTTGCTTTCAATACCTAACGCACGGATTAATGTGGTCGCAATAATCTTTCTTTGACGATCGATACGAATGCTTAAAATATCCTTATTATCACTTTCGAATTGTAACCATGTACCTCTACCAGGATTGAGGTCACAACCATAAATATATTTACCTGCTCTCATTTCTTTATTGAAATAGACACCAGGGGAACGGACTAATTGAGAAACGATAACTCTTTCCGCACCATTGACGATAAATGTTCCACTACTAGTCATTAATGGGAAGTCACCCATAAAGACTTCATCTTCAATCATTTCGTCATTGCCTTTATAAATAAGACGTAATTTGACATAGATTGGGACACTGTAGGTGAGATCTTTAGCCTTACATTCTAAATAAGTATGCTTAGGTTCACCGAAACGTAAAGAAACATATTCGATAGAGAGGGTTTCTGTATAGTTTAAGATTGGGAAAGCTTCTCTAAAGACATCGTCTAAACCTTTTTGTTTAAATTCCTCATAAGATTTCGTTTGAATTTCCACGAGATTAGGAAGTGGTAAATCACCGCTTAAATGGGAATAATCATAACGACCATTATTGAGTTGTTTTAAATCTTTAATGTTTCTAATCATTGAAATGGCTCCTTAAATCAATTATTTACTTGCTCTTTGTTGCCTGATATATGTAATAACCTTTATCTTTTTTAAGAAGATTAATGTTCCCGAATATGCTCTCAATATATTTGCTAGCACTGGGGGCACCTTGGTTTTTCCTAATGACCAGGAATAATGAGCCGCCATCAATTAAGTGTGTAAATGCTCCTTCATACATCGCATAGGTAACGACCTTACCAGCGCGTATGGGGGGATTTACAACAATTGAATCATAAGTACCTTCGATATTTTTATAGACATCACTTTGAAGGACAGTGACTCTTTGGCTTAATCCAAGTAATTTTGCGTTCTTCTCGCATAATGCAAGAGCGCGCGTATTAACATCAGCGAGATCGACTCTCGCTTCCGGACTGGTTAGGGCGATAGTTAAGCCGATAGGGCCATAACCGCATCCAATGTCTAATATTTTCCCAGATAATCGGAGGGGAACAATTACCTTCAAAAAGGCGAAAGTCCCCTCATCGATTTTATCTTTAGAAAATACTCCGTTATCACTTTGAAGCGTAATAACGCGACCATCTATCATGAATTCAACAGTCCTCTCCTTTGACGCTAGAGAGGGGTCTAAATCGAAATAATGGGCCATATTATCCTCAAAGATTAACGTAATACTAAATAGTTTAACTATTTAATTTCAACTTCACCACCAGCGGCTTCGAGAGCTTTCTTGTGTTCTTCAGCTTC
>JAEEHE010000143.1 GCA_016280685.1 Caryophanales bacterium | reverse complement strand
AACCGCTTTGTTCTTATGCGGTAGATGTGAATGCTTAATGTATGCCTATTTCTACGCAAAACCATATGCAGAAAGCGGCTATAATTTGTTATTTATCGATCAAAGAGCCCATGGTTATAGCGAAGGTCAACTCTCGACAGTTGGTATTAAAGAGAGTGGTGATGTCTTAGCGTGGATGAAATATATCAAAGAAGAATTCCACCAAGACAAATTCGTTATGCACTGCGTCTGTGTCGGTGCCTCTAGTGGTTTATTAGCGGCGACCTCTCCTTTAAATGAGAACTATGTTGAGAAGATTGTTGTCGATGGCTGCTTTATCAATTTCTTGGATTCCTATAGACGTCATTATGTCGACTTAGGACATAAAGTATTTCCGGTTTTCTATCTCATCTGGATGTGGTTCAAGATTTATACAGGGGTCTCCGTCAAGCAATCCAATCCTTTAGAATGTGTAAAGAAATTAGATATCCCTATCTTATTTATTCATTCTAAGAATGATAAATATTCGGTTCCTGAGAACGCGGAAATCTTATTTAAGGAAACCAAAAGTGAGAAGAAAGAAATCGCTTGGTTTGATTTCGGCACTCACTCTCATATCCGTAACCAAAATCCCGAATTATACGATGACACGATAAAAAATTTTTTGACAAAATAATATATTATTATTAACATAAACGCGGTAAAAGATTATGAAAATTGCTATTTCTACAGAAACAACATTAGATCTCCCGAAGGAATTACAAAAAGAATATGACATTAATGTCATCCCCTTTACCGTCATCCTTGGTGATCGTGTCGGTTTAGATGGTGATATCACCCCTCAAGATATTTTTGATTATGTCGATAAGAGTGGTGTTCTTCCCAAAACCAGTGCGATTAATGAATATCAATACGACAAATATTTCACAAAATTATTAAAAGACCATGATGCGGTTATCCATATCACATTAAGTTCTGGTATCTCCTCTGCTTGGAGCAACGCTAAACATACCGCTTCCATTATGAAGAATGTCTATATTATCGACTCAAAGAGTTTGTCTACCGGTATCGCTCTATTAGCGATCTATGCCCGCCAATTAGCGAATAAAGGTTTAGAACCAGAAGAAATCGTTAAGAAAGTGGAAGCCCGTGTCCCTTATACACAAGCAAGCTTCGTCATCAACTCTTTAAATTATTTATATAAAGGTGGACGTTGCTCTGGTTTAGCGAGATTCTCCGCGATGCTATTTAGAATCAAACCACAAATCATCTTAAAAGATGGCAAGATGATGCCACAAAAGAAATATCATGGTCGTAGTGAACAATGCGTCGAACAATATTGCAAAGATACATTAGAGGAATTTAATAATCCTGATTTATCTATCGCCTTTGTCACCCACTCACACGCGACACCGGAAATGGTGAAAATCGCCTATGATGCCTTAAAGGCTCGTGGCTTCAAAAAGATTTATGAAACCGTCGCTCAAGCCACAATTACATCACACTGTGGTCCAAAGACATTAGGTATCTTATACATCAATGATGGATTGAAAGAGGAATAGTTCATAACTATTCTTTTTTTGTATAAAAAAATCGAGTCTTTACTCGATTATTTTTTTATTCCTTTTCTCGTATATTTCTTTAAGAAATACCAGAGGATGGCTAAACCTTCTAAAGGAACTCCAATGATGAATAATAACCAAAGGTTAGGAATATTAGTAGTTAATAGGAGTGTTAAGAACAAAGATGCGATTGCGGTCCAGATGATACATGATGTCGATATTAGTTGATAGAGGCGACGATGATAGATCATGGACCACACCAAAGCGAGAATCAAAGAAGCGCATGTGGCGTAGACAAATATGAGCCACCAAGGGAACGCGTGAGGGATAATCAAACTAAATAAGACAAATAATCCACCGGCGACTAACCAAACTAATAATTCGCTTAGTCCGACGATAAACCAATGTTTACCATTTCTTTTCACACTGACCTTTTGTTTTTCTTCTTTAAAAAAGTCGTCGACTTTAATGCCATAGAAATCCGCGAAAGATTTCAAAACAAAAATATCAGGCATGCCTTCCGCTCTTTCCCATTTGGAAATAGATTTATCAGAATAATTGAATTTTTCGGCGATTTCTAATTGTGTTAAACCTGAGGCTTTGCGGTAATAAACTAAGTTCTCAGCGATAATTTGTTCAGGGGTCTTATTTTCTTCCATAAATTAATAATACAATACTATAGAAATTAAACAACTTATTTTTTAGCCCCCTTATTTTATAAGGGTTTGTAGCATTTTACCATACATTTACACATGTCAAAAAAGTCGAATTTTGTCACTGTCTAAATTTAGTTCGAAATTGCTTTGTAAGTATACTTAAGTGTGATAAAGTATTTTCACAAGAGATGAGATGCCCTATATAATAGGCACACTAATTTCTAAGATATAGGAGACTATTTTATGAACAGCTTTTTAGGACCGAGAGATAAAACTACAGAACTCACCGCTAACGAGGAACTTGAAATCCTTGAAGCTTATCAAGCTGCTGATGAATATCTCAATATGGAAAATAGCTCCGACGACTTCTACTTCGAAACCGAAGAATAAAAGTCAATGAAATTGCGGCGGTGCCGCTTTTTTAATACCTTAATAATAATTTTATAATATATAATACTTTTATGACTGAAGAAGCGAACAATCAAAAGAAACGTTTTGATTTATCAAATTATGGTGTGGTCGTAGGATTTCTTTCTTTAGAAGTTCTCGCTTTTATATCTTTCTATTTAGGCCACTCATTTTTATTCTATGGAATCTTGTCTTTGGTTTTAACAATACTTTTAGTATTAGTGACCTTTAGGCAGATTAAGAAAGATGGACTATCATCATTCGCTTTCTTCTTATTCCCTCTTTTCGTCTTTGGTTTATTAACTGCCTTAAGCAAATTCAATTCGAATTCTATAGGGCATATTTCCTTAGGAGATACTATCTTTGTTCCCATCGCTTTAGCGTGTATGGCGTTAGGCGGGTATTTAAGCGCGCATATTGAGAAATTCAAAATCAGATATGCTCTATTAGTGATTTATGGTGCTTTAGGTCTATTCGTTTTAATTAATTTAATTATTACGATGATCTACTATGTGCCATTCTATACGCTTATCTATAAGAATTCTTATATTGTCTATAATGGTCGCGCTTCTGTCTTACCGATTGGTTCCATGGCCTATATGTTATTCGGATTCTCTATTAAAGAAGTCTCTATTGAATATTGGTCATTATTCCCATCCATCTTATTTACAGCAGTAATTCCTTTATTCTTTATTAAATTCAAAGAAAATAAGCGCGATTTCTTAATTTTTGCGGGATTAGCCTTCCTCGCTTTCCTCTCTTTATTATTTACTATTTCTAAGATCACTTTATTAACCGATGCTGTTTTGATAATTGGCATTACCGTTATCATCTTAGCGGCGAAACTCCATAAGTCCCGTTCTATTTTGGATGGGTTATTTATCGGTGTTGGTGTTTTAGCTTTAATCTTCTTTATTGTCTTATTCTTAATCGCTCAACAAAGTTGGTCATTCTTAAATGGCTTTAGAGGCCTATTCTCCAAATCAGCATTAATTAATCGTATCTTTGTGAGCAATCGTTATTCCAGCAGCGTCATTGTTATATTCCAAGATCTATTTACATCCTTTAAATTATTTGGATGGCAAGTCGGCTATTACGGATATCAATATCCTAATGGTGTCGCTCAAGAATTATCGAATATTTGGTTATTTGATAATCTTATTTCCAGTGGCTTATTCGGTGCGATCTTCTTTATCGCCGCTTTATTCTTTGGGATTAGACGATTATTCAAATATGTCAAATTAAGCGAGGAAGAGGATGCGGACAAATATTTAATCGTCGGATATGTTTTGGGCTCTCTAGCGGTTTCTTTATTGCTTTTAGACGCCACTCCTCTAGTGAATTCGGATATGATTTCTCCGTTCTTCACCTGCTCACCATTATTAATCGTCTTATTCTTACTTGGATATACATTCCACAAATCTACAGTTGATCAAGTAGAAGAGAAAGTGGAAGAAGTTAAAACACAGGAGGTCAAACAAGATGAAGAAGTCATTTCTCTTTAAATTATTAATTATCGCTCCTGCGTTAATCGTCACTTCTTGTGGCTATGGCTTAAAAGAAGTCTATTCTGGCATTCCTTATAATTCCACAAATTATTTTGAGAATTATTTCAATGTCTGGAATAACAAGATTAATCCCTATAGTGGGAACAATGATATCAATGTGAAGAAGGAAGAAACCATTTTAGATTTAGATGAAAACAAAGTCTTCACTTCTATTAAAGACGCAAACTTTAAGAGATGTGATACCGATTGGGATACATATGTCTATACATATGATAAAGATGCAGTTCCGACCTTAGAAGAAAATAAACATCTAAAGCCTTATGGTCCCACAGTTTGTATGACCAAATTGGATGATTCCTTTAAATATGGTGTCGTTTCTAAATTATTTGATGGACAGATGTTCTGTAATGGTGATTTCCAAATGTCTAGAACGCAAGTGGAACCCACGAACCAAGGCAAAGAAAATGGCTTCGGAGTCTTATTCTCTAAAGAGAGTAATAACACATCCTATTTTATGATGAACTTTAAATGTTCTGTCGTTTATAAGAATTATCAAAATTTATCTACGTATTATTCTGATTTAGATTTGCATTTAGGCATCTATCTTAAAAATGATATCGGTTATACCTATATGCCTATCACTTATAGTGTGGATAAAGTTCCCACAAATTCCGGTGACGAGCATTTTATGGAACCTTATGTTGGCAGATATGATATGTATGTTTGTTTCGGTTTCTCTTTAGAGAAATTTGATACTTCTCGTTTAGTGGGATTCTCCTTGCAATACGAATATAAAGATATCTTCAAAAAGAACGCTCCTAATGAAGAGCATCCTGATTACTGGTATGAAAAAGCCTCTTTCCAAGAGGACATTTATCATTCCATTATGCTTTACGAAGTGAGTTTTCCCAAGACTACTTGGCACTAATATATTTACTAATATCTAACCATTCACCCATTTCAAAGTCACACTTATCATCATCTAAGATGAGTGTTCCTTTTGCGGGTGTAAAAGTCATCTCTGAGAAATAGATTTTCCCATTGATGTTATATAAATCAACACGGACAAAGGGGAATGGTTCCGAAAGAATCTCAGCCATCTCGACCATATCATCCCAGTGATCGGGTTTCTTTAATTCATAATCGGTCTTTTTCCAACCATTGAATTGGCTACCATCAAAAGGTGTCCAGTCGATGTAATAATTGTTATATCTAATATCTACACCACGTGATGTCACGACATACATGTTGCGCGCTTTGCCATTAAAGACATGAATTTTATATTCGGTGGGTAATTTACCATTTTCTAGCATGAGTTTTTCGATAATAATCTGTGGCTTAATAGGAGAATAATGTAACTCGACAGTTTTCTTTCCGTAGTTAGTTTTTAACCATTTGTCAAATTTCTTTTTTAATTCTTCTTTATTTATTTGGCTCTTATCACGACAGATGAAATTGAATGCACAAGCATGAGTGCATTTCATGACAAATTCATTGGGAAGTTTATCAAAATCAATATCATCAAATTTATCAAAAACCCCGTAAATTGGAATTAATTTATCCGCAAAACCGCGTTTATTTAGATAATTTCTTACTCCTGCACGTCCCGCACATTGACTTACTAAAGGATCTTTGGGATAGACGAAAAGTCTTAAGTATTGAAGCTTCTCAGTATATCTCACCGGGTTCTTTAAATTGAGTTTATGGTGAGTGATATATTTGTATTGGAATTTCACATATTGCGTTTTAGAGATGGCTTTAACAATACCTCTAAAAGGAACGACGAGCATTCTTTTGAACTTGTTTTCTTTGAGATTTGGATTTGGCATACTTATAGTATACTTTTATTTTTATTAAGTGTGGTATCCTTATTATATGAAAAAAGCATTAAAAGATTTTCGTACCTATTTATTCGGCTCCTTATTAGCGGTCATCTCTATTGGGTTACCTTATCTTTTATTCTTTGTAATTAAAGAGAAAGAACCATTTCAATATCCTTTATTACATGTTGCGATTGCCGCTTTTTATTTCTTAGTAGGATTTATCTATGCGGATATCTATTTGATTATTTATCGTAAGAAAAATGATGTTTGGAATGAAGAAATTCCTCAAGAAAAAAAGGATTCCGCTTGGTTAAGAAGAATGCCTTTCTATTTCGCTGCCGCTTTAACAATAATTGTATTTTTAGTTTCTCAAGTCTTTAATTGGATAACTGGTGCTTATCCATTTATGTAATTAGACACTTTGTTGTTCTTTCTTGTCTCGTCTAATAAATGAATAGACGAGATTTTCTTTTGCGATGCCGAGGATTAATAAATAGATAACAGCGTCGATCGCTACTAAAGAGACCATTTGTAAAATGGAAGCATATGGATTAGCGATATTAAAGTGTTGCCATAATAATTCTAAAGGATGATATAAACCTAAAGATGCTCCTAAGATAACGAGGTTAGCGATAAGTAGCTTTAAAGTATTTAAATTGAATATCGCTTTTTTGACCCATTTCCAAGAAATGGCTAATAAGAATACGAGAATTAATAAATCAGTAGATGCTGTTCCGATAGCGACACCGACAGATGGTGATAAAGAACTTATCTTCGTAGGTAGATAGCCACCCAAGAATAAAGATAAACCGATGCTTAAAACAGTACCTGCACCGATGGCGATAAGATAATATTTCTCTTTCTTCATCGGTAATAAGATTTGCCCATAGATGATATCTCCTAAGGAATATGTGAGCATCATAGAGCATAGGACTATAAGAATTGTCGGAGCGGAAATATAACCGTTTTCTACTGAGGAATAATCGAAATTACCAGAGATTAAAGAACATATCGGTTTCGCTAAAACCGCCATGGTCACAATCGCTGGCATAACGATGAAAAAACAAATATTCATCGAGTATTTAGTGAGATTATTGAAGAATCTCTTGTCTTCTTTGCCGTAATAATAAGCGCTTCTCGGAATGAAGACTGTTGATAATCCAGCGATTATTCCGATGATGATATCAATACCTTTAATACCGACCGAATAACTCGCGACTTCCTTCTTACCTGAATCTATAAAACCTAAAATGAATGTATCGGTTTGGTTATATAGCGAGATAGTTAAAGACAATGTACATAAGACAAATAATGGTTTGACTAATTCTTTGAAGGACCATGGCATGGTCTTTTTAAAGGAAATAAATTTCCTCACATAAATAAGATTAGCGATGGTTGTTAAGACAGTAACACCGACAGCGATAAAGGCGTAGATATAAACATCATCAGGGGTTGTCACCATGGCGATAATTAATATCGCACATAATGTTAAGGCGACAATTGATCTTACCGACATATAGAATTGTTTTTCTAACGCAATAAAGATCCATTCAAAAGAAAAAGCTCCAACGATAAAGTTTATAGATAATATAAATATTAAAGCACTGGAGTTCCTTAAAGCGGGAACTGTAAAAACAACGAGAGTCATTAAAGCGAAGGATATAACAGTTGACACTAATTGAAGGAAAAAGAATGTCTGAACTTTATTAGATAATTTTTCTTTATCTTCTCTCACTTTGACGCATTCCCTAACAGCGAGATTAGGAATACCGATTTTCGCTAAGATGAGGAAATAAGCGACAAATGTATTAGCCCAAGTATAAGCACCGACAGCAGAGTCACCTAAATAACGGCAAACCCACGGGAAAGTAATAAAAGATAATAAGGTCAAAACTAATGTCCTTATTATGTTGACGATAACATTAATTCTCGTGTCGTTTTTCATTAACTATAATCATATACAAAATTTCTTTTGCCTTAAATTGAAATTTAAAATGAATATATATTTTGTGGAAATAATATGAAGTAGTTTATAAAATAAAAAGCATGAAGATACTCGTAGTCTGCCAATATTATTTTCCGGAAAATATTGTCATTACCAATATTTGTGAGGAATTAGTGAAAAAGGGTGATGATGTCACCGTTTTAACTGGTAAACCAAATTATGGCTATGGAGAAATTATTCCTGAATATAAAAACGTAAAATATGAAGTCATCAATGGAGTTAAGGTTCATAGAGTTAATCTAGTTCCGAGAAAGAAATCCAGATTCTCCATCATTCGTAACTATCTTTCTTTTTGGTCCAATTCCAAAAAATGGATAAGAAGATGCAAAGAAAAGTTTGATATCGTTTATTCGATGTCTTTATCCCCGGTGACAATTTTATCTGCTGGAAATCTCTACAAGAAAAAGCATCATGTCAAACATGTGGTTCACTGTGTAGATTTATGGCCAGATAGCGTTCTAGTTACTCATGCGGTGAGAGAAAAATCTTTAACTTATAAGATTCTTTACAAATGGTCTCGTGATTTATATAAACAGGTTGATCATGTCATCATTGGCTCGCCATCATATGGAGAATATTTTCAGAATGTTCTAAAACTCGATAAGCCAACTTCATTTGTTGCCTTACCATCTTTGGTAGAAAAATGTGAAGGTGAACCTTATCAATATGAGAAAAAGTTCAATGTCCTTTACTGCGGCAACTTGGGAATTGTCCAGATGATTGAGCTCATTCCCCAAGCGATGAAGGAAATCAAAAACGATGATATTCAATTCCATGTTATTGGTATGGGGCCTAAGAGCGATGAACTTAAACGTCTCATTAAAGAATACGGGTTAGAAGATAAAGTTATTTACCACGGGCCGATTCCAGCGAGTAGAGCAGCTTCTTATTTCTTGTCTGCTGATGCGCTATATGTCTCATTAGAAAATAAGGGTTATGTTGGTAAAACGATTCCCAATAAATTAGTGATGTCGATGGCGTTCGGAAAACCCATTATCGGTGTTCTTAATGGTGATGGTAAAGATGTCTTAATAAAAGCATCTGGATCTTTTGTTGCTGACGCTAATCCTAAATCCATCAGTGAAGCAATATTAAAAATGTATAATTTATCTCCTGAGGAAAGAAAAAAGCTTGGCGATTTGAACCAAGCCTATTACTTCAAGAATCTTTCTATCGCCCATGCGAGCGATGTGGTTGAGCAAATTTTAAGAGATGAACTGCTTTAAGAAATAATTGATATTCGTCGATACAGATTTTAATGAATAGAGTGTTAACACTCTATTTTTTGCATCATTTCCTAATTTTGCTCTTTCTTTTTCACTCATGGAAAGAACTTGTTTAAGCCCAGCTTCTAAATCGTGGACTTCATAAGAATCAACCCAGATAATCTCATCAGGGAATTTTTCTTTTAGTATTGTATTCTTGACGGATATGACAGGACGTCCTGCTGACATATATTCTAAGGTTTTACTCGGAATAGAGAACCGATCTAAATCTTCGGAAAATGGACGAGGATTAATCATCGCCAAAGATTTTCTTTCATATTCTAAAACTTTGTTTACGGGTAATAATCCTAAGAATTTAATGTTTTGGTTTTTTCCAATTTCAGCGCGGATTTTATTCTTGTCTCCATGGTGACCACATATGAGTAAATCGACATTTTCATCATTTAAATTTTTGAAGGCTTTTATCAGGTTAAATACTCCGTATTTAGGCATTAAAGCACCACCAAAAAAGAAGTATTTTTTTGCGTTTTCTTCTAAAGAAGAACCATCATTTTCTTCAACAATTCCTTCCAATATATAACTCGGTCTTGAACTAGGGTTATAGATCTTATTTAAAGCTTTTGTTAAAGCGATGTAACCAGAATAATTGCTGCAATGTGATAACAAATATTCAGTAAAGGATTTCTTAGTTCCGGAAATGTTACTTGGTGAATCAGTGCAAACACCGATAACAGGTAATTTGTATTTCTTATTTATTTTTTCTAATGTGTGAACTACAGATTGATTAATTGTATCTGTGATGATAATCGCATCCTTGGTGTCGATATTTTTGAAAGCTTTTTTGGCTTCTGGCACTAATTGAAGCATATTTCTTACTTTTAACCCACATCTCTTTAAATAGTGCCATGTGATATTGTCTTTGGTTTTTTCTTCTCTTGGGAGTTTTTTGATCTTCATTAACGAGTGAGAAAAAGGACGAATAGAAATCACATCGACTTGATTGTCAATTGCTAAGGCTCTAATCATCTTGTTATGGAAATTTTGATTGCTCGGATTTAAAGCGATCTTCCAGTTTTTGATGAAGGAGCGATAATCGACTTCATTTTGGGCAGTTGTAAAATAAATTATCTTCATAGTTCAATTAATTCTTTTAATCTGGCCGCTGATTTTTCAATGGTGTTGTTATGAGCGGTGTCTAAGGCGTGAGATTTCATATTTTCATTTACGTTATTTATTGCATCAATGATTTGTTTTTTGTTATCTAAGTCTACTAGATAACCATTTTCTCCATTTTTGATTATATCTAAAGATGAAACCACTCTATTGGAAGAAATAACTGGCAAACCATTTGCCATCGCTTCAAGAGTAGTGTGACCAAAAATATCTTCCTCGGATAAGGTGATGAAATAATCACAAGCTTTTAAAACTCTGAACAATTCTTGTTTGGGCAAGAAATTCATTAAAATAACATTCTTGATATTATTATCAGATATATATCTTTCGTATTTTTCTTTCTCGGTGCCTGAACCGATTAATAATAATGTTTCTTCTCTATCTTTAAATAGAGACATTAACTGCAAATTGTTCTTTCTCTCAATAAATTGAGAGGCATTAACAAAAATCTTTCCGTTTGGCAAATTATATTGTTCTCTTATTGCTTTAATTCCTTCTCTAGAAGGAAGGGAAGGGATTATTTCTTTTTCAAAATAATTAGCGTATGGATAGTGGAAGATATTCTCTTTTTTCGCACCATAATAAATTAAATATTTATCCGCTTCTTCACATGGCGAAAAATATTTGCATGCATGCGAAATATAATAAGTCTTCAATTTCTTTTTCCAAGATTTATCTTTTCTGATAACTCCCCCATTTATTTGTAAGACATAAGGGATGTTGTGTTTAATCATATAATTGATGGCTTTCATTTCTGCGATAGTGCTATAACCATTCATGACTATTAGATCATATTCATTATGGTGTTTCTTGATATATCTTCTTAAAGCACTAGAATACGAATTTTCCTTATCAAAACTCCCGTGTTTTAAGAAAATTACTGGAAAATCATAGTGGTTTTCAGAATAAAATGAAGCCGGTCTATCTTTAGCTTTGATTCTTTCAAAGATTACTTGTATATCAGTAATTTTGGTTAATTCGTTATAGACATGCACCTTGTATGGGGCAGGATGATTGAAGACAAATAATGTTTTCATATTTTTTACATTATATATCATTTCTTCTAATACATAAAAATGTTATCATTTTTCTATGGAAAAAATACCTGCTACTTGGAACGAGTTTTTTAAATCGATACAAAACAAGGAATATTCTATTAATCTTCATAAATTTTTAGATAAGGAATATGCTTCACATGTTTGTTATCCACCGAGAAAACTACTTTTTAATGCTTTTCAACTCACTCCTTTAAAAAATGTGAAAGTAGTGATTATCGGTCAAGATCCTTATCATGAACCAGGTCAAGCGATGGGTTTATCTTTTTCTGTTCCTGATTCAGTAAAAGTTCCTCCTTCTTTAATAAATATCTATAAAGAAATCGCGGATGAATATGACACAACTGTGGATATGAGCAGTGGTGATTTAACATATCTTGCTAAGCAAGGTGTACTTCTTTTAAACTCTATATTAAGTGTGAGAGAGCATCAGCCATTCAGTCACAATATCAAAGAATACGAATTATTCTTTAAAGATGTGTTAGAAGTTATTGATAAACAAAATAAACCAATAGTCTTTATGCTTTGGGGTGGCTCAGCACGAAAGTTTAAGAAATTACTTCATAATCCTTCTCACCTTATATTAGAGAGCGCTCATCCCAGTCCTTTAGCTGCGAATAAGGGTGGATGGTTTAAAAACAATCATTTCCGCTTAGCGAATCAATATCTAAAAAATAATGGTGTCAAACCTATTGATTGGCTAAAATAACAAGACTAAAATGTAAGTAAGGAGCTGGGCAGTAACCTGGCTGAGAGGAACCGTGTTCCGGTTCGACTGTACACCTGATCCAGATAATGCTGGCGGAGGTTAAATGTTTTTCCTCCGGGTGTCTCTATCTAGGAGGTATTTTTTATGGTAGAGGAACCCATTAAAACCAACGAGAGAACGGAAGAAGGATTCTTTCGTAAATACGGTTGGTTAATTGCCGTTATATGCGGCGTCTTATCATTATTATTTCTCTTTGGAACAATTTTGCAATTTAAACAGAAGATTCCTGATGGAGAAGATGTTAAAAAGGTCATAACTGCTGTAAATCTCACATATTTCTTCAGTCATTCCCATAGTTATAACTGGACAATCTTTGTGACAATCGGCCTATTAATTGGTGGTTCTATTTGTGTTGTATTACAAAGATTTAAAAAAGGATTTGCTTCTGCCGCAAGTATGCTTTTCTTCCTTGTTATTCCGATGATGGCATTAGAAGCAGAATTCTTCCAATATAATTCCAATATTGAATATTTAAGTAGTGTAGAACTTTCCTGGGGTGCGATGTGCACAATTGCCTTTGCTGTAATTGCCGCGGTGGTGTGTTTATCAGTAGAATTCTCCGATAATCCTATTATCACTAGACAAATCACTGAAGATGGTATTTTAATCGCCGCTGCCTTCATTCTTAATTTAATTCGTATCTATAAAGTTCCAGGACAAGGTGGAAGTATCAATTTCCAAATGCTTCCTTTATTCATCATCGCTTTAAGACATGGTCCTGCTCATGGTTTGATTTGTGGCGGTATTCTTTACGGTCTTATCACCTGTTTAACTGATGGTTATGGTTTTGCTTCTTATCCATTTGATTACCTTATTGGTTTCGGTAGTGTGATGGTGATGGGTTTCTTTAGAAAACTTATCTTTAGTGAAAATCAAAATGGCTATAACTTAAAGGGCGAATTATTCTTATTGCTCGCCGGTGTCTTAGCGACATTCATTAGATTTGTTGGCTCATCTGCTTCTTCTATGGTTGTCTATGGAGTGACCTTTAAGGAAGCTCTTATCTATAACTATATTTACATCCCTGTCAGCGGTTTGATATCTCTTGTGGTTATCATGGCTGCTTATGGTCCTTTAGCTAAAGTTAATAATTTATTCCCTACCAAAAAATAGCAGTGCATTAAAGATACTCATTTCTAATTTAATATGTTATATTTATTAGAAAGTGAGGGCTTTTATATGGAAGAAGAAAAGAAAGAAGTACTTGCTGAAGAAGGTATCAAAGAAGAACCAGTAGTGGAAGAAACTCCGGTTGAAGAAAAACAAGAACCTGTCAGAGAAGAGACAAATAATGAAATATCGGGTAACGCAGTAGCGATTGAAAAACCAAACGCTGAAGATGTTCCTTATGATCAAGCTATTGAAACCGCTCGTTTGAATTTCCATAAATATTTTAAAAAAGGTCGTAATAGAAGTTATATCATCATGGCGATTGTCATGGCCGTAGCAGTGGCATCTGTTATTTTAGTGACACAACAAAATATGGCACTTAAGATTACCGGTTGGTCTTTGGTGGGCGCTGCCCTTGTCGGTATGATTGTTTACTATATAGTAACTAGAAATTCAATGCCTAATGCCACTAAGGATTATATCGCCCTAGTAAATAAAGAACTCAACCAACGTAACTTTAAAGATACAAGAATGGTTGATGTTACTGTTGATCCTAAAGAAAAGATTGATTTATCCGATGTTATGACTGATGCCGTATTTAAAGGCGTCAATAATATCGCCTCTCGTAATGTTATCAATGGTAAATTTAAAGACCGTTCCTTTAGAGTGGGCGACTTAGGTTTATATTCCGGAGCGGGACGCAATAGAACTTCTTGCTTTGTCGGTAAATATTTAAGCTATCCTAACGATTTACATTTTGAGAATCGTATCGTTATTACTAAAAAAGGTAAAAATCCTGTCGATTTGCCTTCAGATATCGAAGATTTAGCAGTTTTATTAGAAGAAGAAAACCTCTTTATCTATGGTAAAGAAGGACTTAAATATGAATCCATTTTAGGTAAAGAATTTGTCGCTAATATTAAGAATTTAGAAGTCGATGGTTCTTTATTAGGATTTACTATTGTGATTTGGGGTGGACACTCCGCAGCTTATTTCTCCTATGATGACACAGTGATGTCTTTACCATTTGAGAAAGAATTTAAAGCGGAACCCAACGAGAAATATGCGAATGATTTAATCGTATTATTAGAAAATTTCTCCTCATTGCTTAAATAAGGTATTTATATGTCGATAGTGGGTCGCTGGGTCAGCATAGAATGTTTCAAACATAATGGCAGTCTCCATCGTTGTTGGGACCGCGCTTTAGTGTTAGAAAATAACGCTGATTTCATCGTGACTGCTTCTAGAAGAGCAAAGGTTATCGAGAGCAATGGTAGACGTTGGTTTACTAAAGAACCTGCCGTTACGATTTTCTCTAAAAAGGAATGGTGGAATGCTATTTGCATGATTAAACCTGATGGCATTTGCTATTATTGCAACATTGCTTCTCCTTCTTTATTAACAAAAGAGAGTATTAGATATATCGACTACGATTTAGACACTAAATTATTCACTAATAAAGAGATTCGTGTTTTAGATGAAAAAGAATACGCTCATCATCGTGAAACATATAAATATAGTGATGATTTAGATATCGTTCTTAAATACACGACGAAGAAGATTGTTCAAAGGATGAAGAATAATGAATTCCCCTTTGATGAAGAGACCATCAAAAAATATTATGAACAATATTTGGAGATGACTAAAAAGAAATAAGTCTTAGACTTAAATTAACTATGAAACAAATTATTAAATTAACACATAAAAAAGAAGAAACAATTGAACTAGCGAAGAACTTGGCAAACAGATTACCGAACGGCACAACACTTACCTTCAGTGGTGATTTGGGTGCTGGTAAGACGACTTTTGTCCGTGGTTTAGCAGAAGGACTTCATATTAATGAAATTGTACAATCACCCACTTTTAATATTATGAAAATATATTTAAAAGGTGATCGTCCTTTAATTCATATTGATGCTTATCGTCTAGCGGATATTGATACCGATATCGGCTTAGATGAATATATTGGCTATGAGACCGGAATTACCGTTATTGAATGGCCGATGTATATTGAAAGATTAATCCCTAAGGACGCCATTGAAGTGGAGATAAGAAATCTCGGAGATGATAATCGCGAGATTAAATTTAAAGTGCAAGATAATCTTGAGGAGCTATTCGCCTAATGTATACGATACTTTTAGATTCATCTAATACTTCTTTAACTGTGGGTTTAGCGAAAGATAATATTCTATTAGAAGAGACATCTTATGAAGCTTGGCAATCACAATCTGAACACATGATTCCAGAGCTTGATAATTTACTTAATAAATATCATGTCACAAATAACGAGATAGAAGATTTAATGGTGGCGATTGGTCCAGGTTCTTATACGGGTGTGAGAATCGCAATTACAATTGCTAAAACTATCGCTACAGCATTAAATGTCAAAGTTTTTGTCGTTAGTTCTTTAAGATGCCAAAAAGATGGCAAAAATCCTTCTATTTGTGTGATTAATGCGAGAAGTGGACGTTCTTATTTTGGAGTTTATGATAATGAAAAGATTATCGTGGAAGATACTATTTTCACTAACGATAAGGTTTTAGATTATATCAAAGAACATCCTGATTATGTTTTATGTGGAGACGCTAAATACCTCGGTTTAGAAGGTAAGAAAAATAGTCTTTCCGAGCAAATGCTTTCACTAAAGAAATATCTAAAACCAGTTGATGACCCATTAGGAATCAAACCTGTTTATATGAAGGATTAATATGGATTATTTATACGTAACAGTAAGAGAAGCCATTGATGATGATATACCAGCGATTCTCGAATTAGAGAACCTCTGTTTTAAAGCACCTTGGAAAGAAAAGGATGTTCGTTATGAAATGCACGAAAATCCGGTCGCTAATTTCTGGGTGATTGAATTAGAAGATAAATCGCAAAACTTAAAATCAGTAGTGGGTTTTTGTGATTATTGGCATACCTTTGATTCCGCGACAATCGCACAAATTGCTGTGCACCCATCTTTGCAACATAAACAATTAGGTAGTGCGATGATGGATGAAATCATCAATGATTGCTACGCAAAGAAAGTGAGAACACTAACTTTGGAAGTAAGGTTTGATAATACAAAAGCGATTAATTTTTATTTGAAACATGGATTTAAAAAAGAATGTGTGAAACCTCATTACTACGATAATGGTGATGATGCGATATATATGATTAGAAAGGTGGAAGATTAATATGGCTCTTATCTTAGCGATTGAATCGAGTTGTGATGAAACTTCTGTCGCCGTTATTAGAGATGGCGAATTACTTTCTAATGTTGTCAGTACCCAAATTGAAGTACACCGTAAATATGGTGGTGTCATGCCAGAAATCGCTTCTCGTTTGCATGCGGAGAATATCGGTGTCGTTCTTAAAGAAGCTATTGAGCAAGCTAATATCAAATTAGAAGATGTCGATGCTTTTGCGGTAACTAGAGGTCCCGGTTTAATCGGTGCCTTACATGTGGGTTTGCAATGCGCTAAAACATTAGCGATGCTCTATAAAAAGCCATTAATTCCTGTTCATCACTTAACTGGACATATCTACGCTAATGAATTTATAAAACCATTAAAATTCCCCTTATTAGCGGTAGTGGTATCTGGTGGTAATAGTGAACTAGTCTTAATGGAAAAGGATATGGATTTTAAAATTATCGGTGAGACTAGAGATGACGCGATTGGTGAATGTTATGACAAAGTCGCTCGTGTTTTAGGCTTACCTTATCCAGGCGGTATACCCATTGATAAATTAGCTAAAGAAGGTGAGCATACTTATGACCTGCCAGTTCCTTTAAAAGGCGAGCATACATATGATTTGTCATATTCAGGATTAAAAACTAACATTATTAATCTTGTTCATAACCTTGAACAAAGAGGTGAGAAGATTAATGTCCCCAATATGTGTCGTTCCTTCCAAGATGTGGCAGTGGGTTTAGTGCTTGATAGAGCCAAGAAAGCAGTAGAAGAATATCATGTCGAACAAGTAGTGCTTGCAGGTGGTGTTTCCGCCAATTCATATCTAAGAAGTGAAATACAAAAAGAGATGGATAAACGTGGTATTGAAATTATCATCCCACCCATGTGGTGCTGCACTGACCAAGCAGTGATGATTGCTAAAGTGGCGGAACATCTATATGAGATGAAAGTATTTGCTCCATTATCATTAGGAGTGGATCCAAACTGGTCTATTGAGGAATATAAAAAATTTGAATAATAATGCATTATTTAAATTAATTGTTATAATTTAAGGCGAGGAAATTATTATGGAAGCTATCAAAACAACTGACTTCGAATTATTTGATATCGTTTGTAACGGTAATCAAGAAGAAAAAGAACAAACTAAATTAGTGGAACTCGAAGGCTGGGTGAAAACCAATCGTGATAACGGATCTATCGGATTCGTCGAATTTAACGATGGTACCTGCTTTAAAAATGTTCAATTAGTTTATAACAAAGAGGCAAAAGGATATGATGTTTTAACATCTTTACGCACTGGCTCTGCTATTAGAGTGGTGGGCGAAGTTGTCTTAACACCAGAGAATAAACAGCCATTTGAAATTCATGTCCAAGAATGCGAACTCGAAGGTGCGGTGGATGACGATTATCCTTTACAAAAGAAGAGACACTCTTTTGAATTCTTAAGAGAAATCGCTCATATTAGACCGCGTGCTAACACATTCCAAGCGGTTTATAGAGTCCGTTCTGTCTTATCAATGGCGATTCATGAATTCTTCCAAGAAAGAGGATTCATCTATGTTCATACACCTTTAATCACCACTAATGATGGTGAAGGTGCTGGCAATATCTTTGATGTCACAACTCACGATACTAAAGATCCAAATTATTTCTATGGTCGTAAAGTTAATTTAACAGTGACTGGTCAATTACACGTTGAACCATTTGCTTTAGCCTTTAGAGATGTCTACACCTTTGGTCCTGCCTTTAGAGCGGAACATAGTAACACCGTGAGACACGCTTCTGAATTCTGGATGGTCGAACCAGAAATCGCTTTCGCTGATTTATCCGATAATATGGATTTAATTGAGGATTGCGTGAAATTCTGCATCAATTACATCCTTAAATCTTGCCCAGATGAAATGAATTTCTTTAATTCCATGATTGATAACACTTTATTAGAAAGATTAAATCATGTCGTTAATAGTGAATTCCAAAGAATGTCTTATACAAAGGGTATTGAATTATTACAAGAAGCCGTGAAGAATGGTCACAAATTCGATAACAATAAGATTGAATGGGGTATGGATTTACAATCTGAACACGAAAGATACCTCACTGAAGAAGTGGTAAAAGGACCATTATTCCTTATTGATTATCCGAAAGATATTAAAGCATTCTATATGCGTTTAAATGATGATGGTAAAACAGTCGCCGCTTGTGACTTATTAGTTCCGATGGTGGGTGAAGTGGTCGGTGGTTCTCAAAGAGAAGAAAGATACGATATCTTAAAAGCGAAAATGGAAGCTCTTGGCAATGCGAAAGAACTCGATTGGTATTTAGATACTCGTCGTTATGGTGGCTGCCGCCATTCTGGTTTCGGTATTGGATTTGACCGCTTATTAATGTATATTACAGGTATGACCAATATTCGTGATGTACAACCTTATCCACGTACATCTGGATCAATCAAATATTAATAGTGTATGGAAGAAAATAGGCAAGAAGTAGCTACATTAGAAGAACAAAATAGAAAGAATCGTTCTAGACGTCGTCTTTTCATTTTGCTGATTTTATTTGATATCCTTCTCGTCGGCTATCTGATATTTGAAATGATTATGATATTCAAAAAATAAATCCTACTTATGTAGGATTTTTTTATTGCATTGGATTGTTATTATTAGATGGTGGAATATTTTGATTTGGCGCTTGCGGTTGTTGTTGGACATATTGTTGATTTTGATTAAAACCATCTAATGTCTTTTCAAAAGCACTGGTGGATAAAGAGAACATTCTAATGGTTCTCGCGATTAAAGATTGTAAAGCGATAAAGTACCAAAGACCTCCGACCACTAATAAGATGGTGAAGATATACCCACCCCAAGCTTCTGCGACTAAATGAGGAGTATTCACTAAAGTTGGCCAGTTCAATATTAAAGCGTGGTTTTCAAATTTGAAACAAACGGAGAAATCCCAAAGGAATAATACGGAACCAAACCCTGTTTCTTTATTGAATGGGTTATAGGAGAAATCTTTATAAATAGCATCTCGAACCACTAAGACAATCGCAGTAAGTAAAAGAATCAAAATAGCGACATAAGATTGTTTGAAGAATAATCTCCAATTTTTCTTCCTAGCGTATCTGATGAAATGACGCTTATTGGTAATGACTCTAGTGACAACCGCATCCGCCACTAATGTGTCTAATTTTTTACCTTGCCATTTCATGATTCTGGATATGACGAAACCGATGTAACCGATCAATACAAAGATGAGAACAAAGATGATTAAAATCGCAAAGATTAATCTTTTATCATTTTCCGATAATGAAATAAGCAGATTCATCATATGTCCTCCTCCCTAGTGAAATTCGATGTCAATACCAGATGATTTATCTTCATCTTCGTCATCATCTTCGATATCATTTATATCTAAAATAGTGGTGTTTTGAGATGGTTTTTTCTCAAAAATCACTTCATCTTGTTTTAAATTTTGTGGTTCTTCTTCTATTGTTTCTTGTTCGATAGATGTTTCGAATAGAGGAATATCTTCGTCTTTTTCTTCTTCGATATTAGAAGTTTGTTCAGGTTCGTTATAAGGCTCGATTTCTGGTTCTAAATTTTGTGCTGATTCAAAACTATTTTGGATTTGTTCTGGTTCACTTTCTTCAACTGGAGTTTCTTCTTTTTCTTCAGGAGTAGATTTTAAATACTCGGGAACATAGAAAGGATCGTTATCGATATTAGTGGGCTGTTCATTTTGAGTGGGGCCAAAGATAACACTATTAGTTTGAACTTGATTGTTATTTTGTTCAGGAGTAGTGGTTACTTGGACACTTCTATTAGCTTGAGGATTAAGTCTTCTTTTGGCTTCTTCATCTTCTGGTAAGTCATCATAGAGAGATCTACCAGAGAAGAATAAAACTAGACCTTTAATGGCTAAAAACAAGAAGATAAATAAAGCGACCACTCCATAAATAGCCACACCCACTAAAAGTGCAGGTAGTACGAAGAGATAGAGGATTCCTTTTCCAAAAGATTTAAAGAAATTAATCATACGCTTATTTAATTGTATCTATCTTGTGACGTTTTAACAAATAATTATTGATTAAAACAATAATTGCTTCAGTAAAAAAGAAAATATTAATAAATATAAGACCGTTCGGTTTATCCGCTAAAGAGTAGAGACCTGCAAATAAAAATATCGATAGAATAAACGAACTTGGTAATGCGATATAGACAAATAAATTTCTATCGTTAATTAGATAACCGATAGCGTATATTCCAAAGAATAATGAGAACAACGTAAATAAATATCCGAGAGGCCCGTAAACAAACATGAAGATAAAGGCTAAGACAGAGGATGACGCTAAAGAAATGAATAACGATAATGGTAGGTATTTAGGATCATTTAATTCATAACCAAATTTAGGAAGTTCATTTCTAATAATGATGAAAGCGATGATTTCTTGGGCTAAAGAAATGAAGAATATGAAGCATGGTACAACATAATCTAAATATTCAAAATCTTGTAATGAGAATATAGTAGCGAAATCAGTCACAATGTTTCTTCCAACCATTACCTTAATGAGAGGAATAGAAGCATAGGTAAAACCTATTTGAATAATCGTGGTGATAAAGATAATCCAAAATGAAGGGAATTGTTTCTCTATTAATAGACCAAATATAAAGCCAGAGATAATAGATGGGATAACATAAAATATCGTGTCATCAATTTTCCAGATAGTCACTAACATACATAGCCCGATAGTTGCTATAGCATATATTGGGAAATATATCTTCTTACAATGAAGAGTGACTATGACAGATGTTAATGGCAAGACGAAAACAATTAAAAATAATAAAACTGGCACTAATGTTGTTAATAAAACAAAGATCACATTAATGGCCGCCATAATGGCCATATAGGCAATATTTTGTACCAATGTTTCTCTCTTT
>JAEEHE010000142.1 GCA_016280685.1 Caryophanales bacterium | reverse complement strand
TGAAACCATTCTTTTTATATTCTTCATAATCAAAGGCTTCTAATTCATCGATGGCTAATTTATGGAATTCATAGAAGTTATGCCACCATTCCCAACCAGAACCTAAGGAATTGGCTAAATAGGCATCGGCAATATCGCAGGCGGTTTGAGGAGCAACATAGAAAGCACCCATTGCTAAGACGTTAACACCATTACCGGTGATCGCTCTAATTGCGGCAGGAAGTGATTCAACGACACCAGCGTGGACATGTGGACATTTAGAAGCGGCGATATGAATACCCATACCAGTACCGCAGAAGACTAAGGCTCTTTCATAATTGCCTTCAGAGATTTCGGCACCTACTCTTAAACCGACACGATGGAACATTAAGTCTGTGTCCTTGGGATCACTATCTGCTTTAACACCTAAATCGAGGATTTCCCATCCTTTCTTTCTTAAGTGTTCACAGACGACTTCTTTCAATGGATAACCAGCGAAGTCAGCACCCACTACTAATTGTTTGTCTTTGACCATTTTCATAGATAAATTACCTCCGTTTTAAAAAATTAAATTTGTCGTATCTATGTCAAATATATGTAAGTTGTTTAAATTGAAGCCGAGTTCAATCTCATCACCGATAGAGATTAAATCATTATCACTAACCTTACTTATAAGTCTAAATTTATCTAGAATAAAATGCACATAATATTCTCTGCCTAATAATTCCGAGAGCTCAACTTTAGTCTTGAATTTATTAGATAAATTAACTTTCTTTGTCGCGTCTTCAGGGCGGATAACATCTTCCGGACGAATACCCATTTTTAATAGATGAGACTTGCTTTTAACAATTTCTTGATATTTTTCTAATAATGGTTTTACTTTTTCTAATTCCATTTTCATGAAGCTCATATAATTGTTATCCGCATATGGAGAATTCTTATCCACTTTTTCTTTATGAGCTTTCTTCTCTAAGAATTCTTCACAACCTTTAATCTCTTTTCCAAGATGTTCAATCTCTTCAGTTAATCTCTTCACTTCCGCTTCATAATAAGCATCGTGTTTCTTCACATACTCTTCTTTTAATTTAATAGAATAGGAATCACCAATAGATAATGTGCCATTATCATATTGAGCTTCAAAAATATTCATCGCGGGTGAACCAATAAACGTCGCGACAAAGATATTTGCCGGTTTATTATAAATTTCTCTAGGTGTACCGATTTGTTGAATGTAACCATCTTTCATAACGACAATACGATTCGCCATAGTCATAGCTTCGGTTTGGTCGTGAGTAACATAGATAGTTGTCGTTTTTAATTCATTATGAAGTCTCACAATTTCCGATCTCATCTGCACACGAAGTTTGGCATCTAAGTTAGATAATGGCTCATCCATTAAATAGAGATTGCTATTTCTCACAATCGCTCTACCTAAAGCGACACGTTGACATTGACCACCACTTAAGGCACTTGGTTTTCTATCTAAATAATCTGTTAAGTCTAATATCCTTGCCGCCTCTTTCACCCTGACTTCGATTTCCGCTTTCGGAGTGTGTCTCATCCTTAAACCAAAGGCCAAATTATCATAGACATTTAAGTGAGGATATAACGCATAATTTTGGAAAACCATCGCGATATTGCGGTCTTTTGGCTCTAAATCATTAGAATATTCACCATTGATATAGAGGTCGCCATAAGTAATTTCTTCTAAACCTGCGATCATTCTTAAAGTTGTGGATTTACCACATCCAGAAGGACCGACAAAAACGATAAATTCATTAGGCATGATATCGAGATTAAAATCATAGACCGCTTGCACGTGGTTAGGATAAATCTTATTGATATGTCTTAAAGATACGAAAGCACCTTCGGGAGCAATCTTTTCTTCTTTTCTTAAGACATCCGCTTTACGAATCATGTCCTTATGAACGCGTTCACGTTCTTTAAGAACAATTCTTTCTTCTTTAGTTTTTCTTTTAAATAAAGGCATGTCACTATTCCTCCCTTATCTTAATTTTATAGGTTCCGGATTCAACTTTAATCTGTGATGGAGAAACCTTACCATTAATTTCCACTTTTTCAGAATCAAATATTAAATTTGCTTTTGTATTGGATGGAATAATTATATCTAATTCTACTACTCCATTTTCTCTTCTCCAGTTCGATGTAATTCGACCTTTGATAGAATCAAATGAACATTCCACATGATCAAGTGTCTTGGCTAAACGTGGATGAATAGTAATTTCATTATCATAGAGTTTGTCTAAATTAATACCACCTAAATAGCGATAGAATATCGCATCATAACTACCGAACATCGGATGATCAAAACTATCCATGATATTAAACATTTCTAGTTCCCATCTTTCCCAAACGGTTGTCGCACCATTCTTGACCATAAAGCCCCAACCTGGATATTCTGGATTTCTTAACACTTGAAGCGCTAAATCGACATATCCATATTCACATAGTAAATAGAAGACGTGACGATAACCTTGGTTACCACAAGTTAAGTGATAATTATTTTTAATAATATTATCTACGATACTCTTAACAACTTTTTCTTTATTCTTTTCTAAACAGATACCTAAAGACACCGCCATCGCATTTTCAGCCTGTGTATTCTTTGAATAATATCCTTCTTCGTGATAATACTTCTCATTGATAGTTTTATCGCTCTCTTGAGCCATTTTAGCGTATTTATCAGCATCTTCTTTATGACCCGCTATACGAGCCATGGAAGATAAGACTTTAAGATGCCAATTTAAGAACATAGAAGAGATACAGAATGAATCAGAGAAACTATCCGCTAATTTATCAGGATTAACCCAATCGGCGTAATAGTAATAATCCATGATGTAACCTTTCTGTCTAGTTAATAAATAATCAACCCATCTCTTACAATTTGGATACTGGCTCTTTAATAAATCGATATCACCATAAATGATGTAAGCATAATAAGGCACTAATAGATAGGAGACTGTAGTCGTATCAGCAGGTTGTCCACCCGTATAATAAGGCGCAGTATCCGCAATAGCCCCTTCTTCATTCATCGTATGATTAATATCTTCACTAACTTTTCTATACATATTTAGACAATCAAAGTTAAATGTTTGTTGGAACACTCTTGCTGATAAGTCATTAAGCCATCCAAATCTCTCATCTCTTTGAGGGCAATCAGTAAATATGGAATGATCATTATTCTCTTCCGTAATTTTCGACATATGATGAAGTTGATTAATAATCGCATCAGAGCATTTAAAGAAACCGGTTTGTCTTAAGTTCGTATGAACATGTTCACCGATAATCTCTAGAATTTCTGCTTCACCATCGATAATCGCTTCCACATATTGGAAACCATGATAAGTAAATCTCGGTGACCATTCTTCAACGCCTTCACCTTTTAAAATATATTTATCAATACATTTCGCGCTTCTTAAATTTAGTTGATTCGCGTGCCCATCTTTAGTAACACCTTCCGCATATTTAAATGTAATCGATGTTCCTTCTTGACCTTTAACTTTAATTCTCACCCAACCAGCAAGATTTTGTTTAAAGTCATAAACGATGTCATTTTTGGAGAATTTCTTATAAATAACACCGCAAAAATCACCTAAATGTTCAATATCTGGGATTTGTTGTAATACTTTTTTACCCTTTTCTTCTTGGGTTAATATCATATACATCCAGCCATTATCCCAAGCAGGCGTAAATTCGCGACTCGTCCAATTCGGTGCGGTTAATTTTTCTAATCTCGCATCATAGGTTTCCCCACCATAAATGCTATTTTCGATCGTT
>JAEEHE010000141.1 GCA_016280685.1 Caryophanales bacterium | reverse complement strand
TTTGTGCCCTAATGGTTATGTCTCTAGTGACTATTATGATGATAAAGGAACAGGATGGATTAAGCACTTCACCGGTGGCTTCTTAACCACCTGTGGTTTTAATAATGTCGGTAATCCTTGTGAAGATGAAGATGGGCAATATGGTTTACATGGTTCCATTAATTACACTCCCGTAGATTCTTATTCTTATGATGTTATCGAAGATGAACTCATTGATATCAAGATGATTACTTTAGATGAGGGTATCTTTGCGAGAAAACTAAAGAGAATTAGACATATTAAAGTCTCTTTAAAGAAAAATGAATTCTCCATTGAAGATGAAATCATTAATAGAGGTGATCAAATCACTCCTGTACTAGTTTTGTACCATATGAATATGGGATATCCATTATTAAAAGAAGACTCTATTGTCTATATCAACTCCTCTAATGTAGAACCGAGAAATGAACATGCGGCTTCCGATATTGATAATTGCTTGAAGATGAATAAACCAACAGCAGGATATGAAGAGATGTGCTATTACCATAAGATGAAAAGTGGTAAAGCAGGTATTTATTCGCCAAGCGATAATATCGGTTTAATGATTAATTATGATTGCCATTCCTTAAAGGAATTTACCGAATGGAAGATGATGGGAATTAGAGATTATGTCCTCGGTTTAGAACCGGGTAATGTTAATCCCGATGGATATGTTATTAATAAAGCCAAAAACAAATTAACTTATTTAAAGCCAGAAGAAAAACTGCAATATAAATTAGTTATCAATTTATTTGATAATTTAGATGAATTTAATAAAGGGAGATAAGCATTATGATTGCTAATTTAAAAGAAGTCTTAAAATACGCAGAAGAACATAAATGTGCGATAGGAGCATTTAATACTCCAACATTAGAATCCCTAAGAGCGGTTATTGATAATGCGGAAGAACTTAATGTCCCAGTGATTATTTCTCATGCGGAAGTTCATGAGAATGAAGCCCCATTAGATGTAATTGGTCCGATTATGGTTTTATCGGCAACATTAGCGAAAGTTCCTGTTTGTGTTCATTTAGATCATGGCGAACATATTGATTATATTGAAAGAGCGTTAAAACTCGGTTTCACATCTGTTATGTATGATGGCTCTAATCTTCCTTATGAAGAGAATGTGAAAAACACTAGAACGGTTGTTGCTATGGCGAGAAAATGTGGCGCGTCTATTGAGGCAGAAATCGGTGCTTTAGCATCTAGAGAAGGGGGCGCGGGTAATGGTGGTGCAGTTTATACCGAACCGAGCGAAGCCAAGAGATTTGTGGAAGATACAGATATTGATGCTTTAGCATGTTCTTTCGGTACTGCACATGGAATTTATAAGAGCAAACCAAAACTAGACTTTGAAAGAATTAAAACCATTAGAGAATTAATCCATATCCCTCTAGTGATGCACGGTGGCAGTGGTTTACCCCATGAAGATTACATCAAAGCCATGGAATGCGGAGTTGAGAAAATCAATTACTATTCCTATATGGGCAAAGCGGGCGTTAATAGCGCATTAGAGGCGATTAATTCTAATAAATATACTTTTTATCACGAAATTGCATACGAAGCCTATAAGGGGATGAAAGAAGATTCCTTGAACGCAATGAAAGTGTTTTATAAGAAATAGAATTATTCTAAAATAATATCTATGTTAGATCTTAATAAAGTTAGATTTTTTGGAAGATATATCACTAAAGATAACAAACCATATTTTTCCTATTCTGGAACTGGTTTTGAATTTAATGTGGTCCCGGAAGCAAAATATGTCACAGTGAGCATCTCTTTATTAAGTGAATTAAGAGAGCATCAATACCAATATATCGCAATATATGTAAATGATACTTTCTATAAGAAATATCAATTAAAAGAAGAACATAACGATGTGAAATTCTTCGTTTTCACAGAAGAAGATATTAACGTTAAACTCCTTAAATATAATGAGACATATCTCTCATCTTTATATCTTGAAGATATTACTTTAGTAAATGCGAAAATAGGTGAATTAAAACCAGAGAATAAAAAACGTATCGGTTTCTTTGGTGATTCTATTACCTGTGGTTATGGTAATACCGAACATCATGGTGAAGGCTTCACAATGGAACACGAAGAATTCGATCGTGCTTATCCATTCTTAATCGCTCAGAAATTAGATATGGATTATATGGTAGTGGCGAGAAGTGGCATTTCTATTTCTCGTCAGATATGGTGTGATTTATTATTTGATGAGATATATGACACGGTAGATATGTTCAATAAATGCCCAGTCGATGATCGATTAGATTATGCGATTATCGCTTTAGGTACGAATGATAATGGCGCTTACGCTTTAGCGCCAGAAGAAGAGAAACCTAAAGCGTTAAAGAAATTTGTTGATGATTATCTCTCTTTAATTGGTCGCATCATTAAAGATAATCCCGGGGTATCAATTGTCATCGCTTATAACTTCGTGGAACTATTAGAAGAAATTAAAGGTGCATTTAAAGAAATCGTTGAATGCGCTTCTAAGAAATATAAGAACCCCATTAAATTAGTAGAACTTACTCCTAACGCAGAAGGAGCATGTGGACATCCATATCTCGATGGTCATCTAGTGTTCGCTAAAGAAATTATTAACGCTATGAAATAGAGCTTGTGATATCGCAAGCTTTTTTCTTTTTATTCTGTCCTATTTTTTGGACATATCCTCTATTAGTATTTATTCGTAGATATCTAATTTGATATAATCAAAATAATATGAAACAACAAATTATTTTTGCCCCTAAAATATCGGGTACAGACTATTTAAAATCTTTAGCGTTATTAGATAATAAGAACACTTTTGGTGTGCGAGTGATGAACACTCTTGAATTAGCGAGATACATGTTAGAAGTATCCGGCTATCAAGATAATCATGAATTCGTCAATGACACATATCTCGCCGCAATCATCTATAAAGACGTAAAGAAGATTGATTATTTTAAGAACTATACCTATAAAGATATTCGTGACCTCATTAATAGTGTTAACGATTTAAGAAAGTGTATCCCTGATGAGGAAGAGAAATCCATCATGGATAAACTTCCTAATGATTTATTTGCAAATAAGAATAATGCAGTTAAAGAGTTCTATCATTTATTAAAGAAGACATTTGAAGATAATCATCTTATCGATGAGATAGGTATCATCAGATTAGCGATGAAGAAATATAATTCTCCTATTAATGCTGACTTTATTCGTTACGAAGAATTCACATTAACTAATTTAGATATCGCTTTATTAAATAAAGCCGCAGGTCATGAGGTAACACCCATCAGTGTTGATAATAAAGAACCATTACATATCGCGACATATTTAAAATCCTTTGGTCAGAACAATGAGATTGAATGGATTCTTAAATATATCTATGACCATAACATCAAATTCGATGAATGCTTAATCGTAGCCACAGATATCTCTGGTTATGGCAAGATATTATCTAATTATCAAGCGGCGATTGGTTTCCCACTTATTATTGGTAGCAGTCAATCTATCAATGATACTGCACCCGGTAGATTATTCTCCTTAATTAAGGAGTGGGAAAGTAATCATTTCCATAAAGATTATTTAGTTAAACTCCTTAATAGTAGGGATTTTGATTTAGATAAATTCAAAAAAGATGCTCAAATCCCCGATAATTTTGATGATTTTACATTAAATGACGCTCTTCCATATTTTGAGAGATTATCTTTTGACAAGATTATTGAAACGGTCGGTAATTTAGAAATTGGTTTCGATATCAAAAAGAACGATAAGAGATTTTCTGACTACGAAAAACTAGTAGCGGTCAATCCTGGTAATGATCCAATAATGCAAAGAGATTTAGAAATCTCCAAATATGTGATGTCCATTAAGGAAATTATTGAACAAGGAGAATTATCGCTCTTAAAGAATTATGTAGTTCTTGATGAGAAGAATCTCGCTGTGGAACAAGATGCTTTAAGCAAGATAGAACTAGGCTTATCTTTCGTACTTGATTATGGTGTCGATTATTTAGAAATGCTCAAATATTTATCCAGTGTAGCGGTAGGCAACCGTCAACCTAAGCCAGGTTACTTATATTTAACATCTATTAGCTCTGCGATTTCTTATTTAAGAAAATATATATTTATCGTCGGTTTAGATAGTAAGAACTTCCCTGGCAAGTGTGCGGAAGATCCAATTATCTTTGATAGAGACTATGAGAAGTTTGGAATTGAAAATGCTTCCTTTAGGAAGATGGAAGAGAACAAGAATGATTATCACGCGTTAATTAAGTTTGCAAAAACAATGGGTTGTGAGATACATCTATCCTATTCATATTACAATTCTCAAACCACTAAAGAACAAAGTGCCTCTTCCGTTTTCTTCGAGACATATCGTGATGAAAAAGCACCTGAAGTAGTGACTATCGCTAATCTCAACGATGAATTTAAAAACAATAAAGATAAATTTATTTCTGTAGAATTCTTTGAAAATAGTTTATTCCCCTTATCTAAGATAGGCGCAGCAATCAAAGAAAACGTTGTAATTACTCCTGAGGAGCCTAAGGATGATGTTCTTGATGATCTTGAAGTTAATAAATTATTAGGTTCTAAAGGTTTATCCGCGTCAGCAATTAAAGACTATATTGAATGCGAATATAAATATTTACTCCATAACTTGTTGCATATGGAACAAGAGAAAGACACAAATATTTATGAATTAATACCTGCGAATGATTTAGGAACCATTCTCCATGCGATGATGGAAGAATTCACCCTTAAATCTGATAAGCAACAATTTATTGCTGAAGGTGAAAAGAAAATCAGAGAATATTTCATTACTCATCCATCTGATAATGAACAAGGTATTGAAAAAGAAGTTAACGAATTTAAG
>JAEEHE010000140.1 GCA_016280685.1 Caryophanales bacterium | reverse complement strand
TGGCTTATCATATGTTTTTGTTTGGTTGTTAAAAGTAACATTAAACGACATAAATAACTCCTTTTATGTTTTTACGACAACTAAATTTTATAATAAATTTAAAATCTTGGCAAACCATAAAAAGCAATATAGATTATTAGTCTTTTAATTCTAACTATAAAAAAATAATAAAGTGGGTTAAAACAAACAATTAAAAAATAATGCCGAAATTAATAACTTTTTACGTCCTTTTGAATACTTGATTTCGATTTTGCCTGTTTCTGTTGAATATTCATTTGAATATTGAGATAATATTTTTGATTTAAAAAAGGAGATTTTTCTTATGAAAAACATGGTTTACATCCAATCCGGCGGTCCTACATCCGTCATCAACACCTCTTTTTATGGTGCGATTAAAGAGGCACAGCAACACCCCGATTTAATCGATCATATCTATGGTTCAGAAAATGGTATCGAAGGTCTTATCGATGACAAATTAATCGATATCGGCCAAGAAGATTCTGAACAAATCGAATTATTATTACAAACACCAGGAAGTATCTTAGGTACAACCAGAAGAAAACTTCCGAAAGATATCAGAGATCCATTATATGTAAAGATTATCGCCAACTTACAAAAACACGAAATTAAATATGTGTTCATCAATGGTGGTAATGACTCCATGGATACCTGTAACAAGATTTCCCAATTAGTGAAAGAAATGGGTCTTGATATCGTGGTTATCGGAGTTCCAAAAACTATCGATAACGACTTAGCCTGTACAGACCACTCATTAGGTTTCCCAAGCGCAGCAAAATTTGTTATCAACACAGTCAATTCTTTAATCAAAGATGCCTGCTGTTTCAAGGTTGGCAAAGTTCACATCGTCGAAATTATGGGTAGAGATGCTGGCTGGTTAACAGCTGCACCAGACGTGTTACCAGAAGAAAATAGACCACACTTATTCTATTTACCGGAAAACAAATTCGACTTAGAACAATTCTTAGTGGATGTCAAAAAGGTTTATGAACGTGAAGGCTATGCGATGATTTGCATCAGCGAAGGTTTACAATTCCCCAGAGATATGAAGAACGTAAGAGTCGATGGTTTTGGCCACGCGCAACTCGGTGGTGCCGCTAGCGACTTATGTCACATTGTCGAAGATAGATTAAATCTTCCAACACGTGCTGTCGAATTATCTTTAACACAACGTGCTTGCCCAGTTTACATTTCTAAAGTTGACCGTGAAGAAGCTATTGAAACTGGCAAAATCGCTGTAAAATCCGCCTTAAAAGGTGAAACTGGCAAGATGATTATCTTCAAGAGAGTCAGCCAAAATCCTTATAAGATTGAATACCAATTAGCGGATTTATCCTTAGTTGCTAACGCGGTTAGTTTAGTTCCACAATCCATGATGAAAGACGTCACGAGAATGGATGATTCCTTCCGTGATTATGTCCGTCCACTCATCAATGGCGAAGTGACACTCAAATGTGAAAATGGTATCGCTTTAGTAACCAACTTCAAGAGAATCAGAGTTAAAGCATAACTATGAATGATTGGTATCAAAGTTTAAAGATTGAATATCGCATTTCGTTATGGTCTTCCATCGTTGTGGTAGGTCTATTTATCCTTTGCATACCATTCTATTTTTTCTCTCTCATGGAAATACCTCAAGGTATTATCTTAGGGGGAGGGGCTTCAATATTAATTTATTTGTTTCTTGGATTATTCAATAATCCTGAAAAACCCAAAAAGTCATTAGTCTTAACGATTATCGTTATCGCTATACGTTTATTAGTTATCGGTGGACTACTTGCATTAGTGGCCTGGTTATATTACCAAGAAGGTGTTAAAGCATTTAACATCTTCGCTGTTGCGGGTAGTTATCTCGTTCCGATAATCATCAATTTGATCTTAGTAAGAAAGGAGAATGAATGAGCTTATTAGAGAACTTCATGAACACCAATTTATCCGGTGCAGTAGTCTCTTCACTAATCGTGATTTTAATCATGATTATTTTGTCTATTTATATTGGCATTAGAGCTCATTTCCAAGATCCTCTTAAAAAACCGAAAGGGTTTATGCTCGTCGCTGAGATGGGCGTGACTTTCTTTGAAAACTTCGCGGAAGGTTTGTTAGGTAAAAGGTTCCGTAGCTTCGGTGGCTATTTGATGTGCATGGGCGTATATATGTTCCTCGCCTTCATCTTCGGTTTAACCGGATTACCATCACCCATTACATATATGGGTGTTCCATTATCCTTAGGCTTAACAACATTTATGTTGATTCATGGGACCGCGATGCGCTATAACAAGTTCCGCTATTTCAAACGTTATATCGATCCCATCCCCATCTTCCTTCCGGTGAATTTGATTTCCATGTGGGCGCCTTTACTCTCGCTTACATTACGTATATTCGGTAACGCGATTTCCGGTTATGTTATCATGACCATCTTATATAGTGCCTTAGAGAATGTATCTCAAAATATTTTCTCTTTTGTCACCGCCACGTTCTCTGATGGAACGGCTTTAAACTCCGTCTTTATTGCCCCATTAGTGACATGGATTTTCCATTTGTATTTTGACCTCTGGAGCGGTTTCATTCAAACCACTGTTTTCCTATCATTAACAACCATATATGTAGGTCAAGAAATTCCAGAGGATTTAATCGGTTAATTTTTTAGGGAAAGGAGGAAAAAAACATGAGTCCAGAAGCTATGAAATATTTAGCCATTGCCATCACGATGCTCGCAGTTATGCCCAGCGCTCTCGGTGAAGGTTTAGTCGTCTCTCATGCCGTCGATGGTATTGCGAGAAATCCAGAAATCTATAGTAAACTTCGTACAACCATGATTTTAGGTTGTTCATTAGTTGAAACCACAGCTATCTACGCTTTATTGATTTCTATTTTATTGCTATTTATGTAAGGAGGAAGTTGAATGCCAAATCTAGTTGTTCTTGACAGCGTTGGTGAAACCATCAAGAAATACATCTCAGAAAATCTAATTCCAAGTTGGTCTTCTTTTGTGGTCCAATTAGCGGCATTAGTTATTTTGATTGTGGTCGTTCTTGTCGTGGCTTATAAACCAATGAAAAAGATGCTGGCAAAACGAGCAGATTATATCGAAAACAACATTCGCGAATCCGAAATAGCCAAAGCAGAAGCGGAAAGAAACGCTCAAGAGAGCCAAGAGATGATTATTGCTTCTAGAAAAGAAGCAGCGGATATCGTTGCTAATGCAAAATCTTTAGCAATTGATACTCAAAAAGCTACTTTAGAGGAAACTCAATTAGAAGTGAACAGAATGAAATCTCAAGCCCAAGAAGATATTGAACGTAGCAAAATTGAAGCTAAAGAAGAAATCCGTCAAGAAATGGTTTCTGTCGCTTTAGCGGCTTCTGAAGAAATCTTGAAGAGAGAAGTGAATGAAAAAGATAACGCTCGTATCGTCGAGAACTTCATCGAGGAAATTGACAAATAATTATGGAAAGTGTTTCTTCACATTATGGTTTAGCCTTATATTCCCTTGCCGTAGATGACAACAAAGTTGTCCAACTACAAGAAGAAGTTAAGGAACTCACAAGTATTTTGAAAGAAAATACTGATTTTGTCATGATCCTGGGAAGTTCATTCTTGTCCTTAACCGAGAGACAAGAAATTTTAGAAAAAACCCTAGTGGGAGTGGATAAATCAATTATTGCTCTCATACATGTGGTCATGGAAAATAACCGCACCAACTGTTTATTTGAAATATTTGAATCATTTAATTCTTATTGCAATGAATATCGTGGTGTCCGTGAAGGAATAGTCTATTCAACCTTGAAACTAGATAAGAAAGTTATTTCCGAATTGGAGAAGAAAATTTCTCAAAAAGAACATCAACAAGTCGAATTGAAAAACGTCATTGATCCCGCTTTAATCGGCGGTGTGAAAGTCGTTGTTCATGATCGAATATATGATGGTTCAATTAAACATCATCTTGAAATGATGAAAAAAGACCTTTTGAAATAGGAGGAGTAAAGCATGAAAATTAACGCGAACGAAATCAGTGCTCTTATAAAAGAGCAAATTAAAAACTACCGCGCTAAAGTGGATTCTAGTGATGTCGGTACAGTCGTCACTGTCGGTGATGGTATCGCTCTCATCTATGGCTTAGACCAAGCAATGTTAGGAGAATTATTAATATTCCCTAATGACGTCTATGGTATGGTCATGAATTTAGAAGAAGACCACGTTGGTGCCGTTCTTTTAGGTGATGATACCTTGGTTAAAGAAGGTGACACGGTTAAAAGAACTAAAGAAGTCATGGAAGTTCCCGTGGGAAATAACATGCTCGGTCGTGTTGTCAATGCGTTAGGACAACCTATCGATGGTTTAGGAGAGATTAAAACTGAGAAAACTCGCCCCATTGAAAGAATTGCTCCTGGTGTTATCACTCGTAAGAGTGTTGATACTCCTTTAGAAACTGGTATAACCGCAATCGATGCGATGACCCCAATCGGTAGAGGTCAACGTGAATTAATTATCGGTGATCGTCAAACTGGTAAAACTGCGATTGCTATCGATGCCATTATCAATCAAAAAGGCAAAGATGTTTTATGTATTTATGTCGCTATCGGACAAAAGAATTCAACCGTTGCTCAAATCGTTGATAAATTAAAAACTTATGGGGCAATGGAATATACCTTAGTGGTGGCCGCGACTGCTAGTGAACCCGCTCCGCTGCTTTATATCGCTCCCTATTCTGGATGTGCGATGGCTGAAGAGTGGATGGAACAAGGCAAAGATGTCTTAATCATCTATGATGATTTAAGCAAACATGCGGTTGCTTATCGTGCCTTATCCTTATTATTAAAGCGTTCCCCTGGTAGAGAAGCTTATCCTGGCGATGTCTTCTATCTCCATTCACGTTTATTGGAGAGAGCTTGTAAATTAAGCGATGAATATGGTGGTGGTTCTATTACCGCTTTACCAATTGTCGAAACACAAGCTGGCGATATCTCCGCTTATATTCCGACAAATGTCATTTCTATTACCGATGGTCAAATCTTCTTAACCACAGATTCATTTAATGCTGGACAAAGACCAGCAATCGATAGTGGTTTATCTGTTTCTCGTGTTGGTGGTGCCGCACAATTCAAGGCAACTAAACAAGTGGCGAGAAGTTTAAAGATTGACTTAGCGAGTTTCTTAGAAATGAAATCGTTCTCACAATTTGGCAGTGATTTAGATAAATCTACATTAGCGATTTTAAAACACGGGGAAATCTTATTAAGAGTCTTACGTCAAGAACAATATAAACCCCGCTCTTTATCCAAACAGGTTTTTGAACTCTATATGGCGAAGAATCAATTCTTAGATGAACTTCAAATTGAAGATGTGAGAAGAGTGCTAGATGAAACATATGAATATGTTTTAAATCACCATGCGAAAGTCTTAAAAGATATCGATGAGAAGAAAGAAATCACCGAAGCAAATGATAAAGAATTACATAAAGCCATTGAAGAATATCTTCAAATGAATAAATAAGTTATATGTCCCAAGAAGTTACGAAAATTAAAAAGAGAATATCATCAGTTAAGGGAGCTTTAAAAGTTACCAGCGCGATGAAACTTGTCTCCACGGTGAAATTAAAGAAGTGGAAGAACAAGATGATGAATAATCGCGATTACGCTAACTCGTTAAAGGAAATAACTGATACCGTGTTATCTTGTTGTAATAAGGTCAAGACACCTTTCAACGTGCCCAATGAAAAGACGGATAAAAATCTCTATGTCGTAATCTCTTCCACATTAGGTTTATGCGGTTCATATAACAACAATATTTTCAAGTTAGCGGATGTCACTTTAAAAGAAAAAGATGATGCCATTATTTTAGGAAATAAAGGCATAATTCACTTCCAAAGTGGCACTTTTACAAAGATTTTGGGTTTTGAGGAATATAGTTCTATTGAAAATACTGCCTTAATTAATACCCTTACTTCATTAATTATTAGCGACTATATCAAAGGTAAATATCACGAGATACATTTGATATATTCGGAATACAAAAATTCTCTCGCTTTTATACCGAGAGATTTAAAGATTCTTCCGCTAGAAAATGTTAATGAAGAAATCGATAGTTATAACCTCATCTTAGAGCCTGATGAAAAATCATTAGTGGACACCTTAGTCCCTATCTATATTAAAACCATTGTTTATAGCAAATTATTAGAGAGTGAAGTTTGTGAACAAGCCGCAAGATGCAACGCGATGGATAACGCGACGAATAACGCTCAAGATTTACTTGAACAATTAAGTATCGAATTCAATAAAGCAAGACAAGGAGCTATCACTCAAGAAATTACTGAGATTGTCTCCGCTGCTAATGCCTTATAGGAGGTAAGTTATGAAAGATTTAACAGTTAAAGGAAAGATATTACAAGTAGTGGGTCCGATTGTTGATGTCACATTTAAAGATCAACATTTACCCGAATTACTAACAGCTTTAGAAATCCCATTACCTAATGGTAATAAACTGACCGTTGAAGTTGCCCAACATATTGGTGATGATGCGGTGAGATGTGTTTCTATGGGCCCAACAGAAGGTCTCGTGCGTGGCATGGAAGTTATTTCTTTAGAGAAACCAATTTCCGTCCCTGTTGGTCGTCAAACCTTAGGTCGTATGTTTAATGTCCTCGGTGAACCTATCGATGGTTTAGGAGATAAAGATATTAAAGATGCAAAACGTCTTTCCATTCACCGTAACCCTCCGAAATTTAAAGATCAATCCGTGAAAACGGAAATCTTTGAAACCGGTATTAAAGTTATCGATTTATTATGCCCATATGTCAGAGGCGGTAAAATCGGTTTATTCGGTGGCGCTGGTGTTGGTAAAACTGTTTTAATTCAAGAATTAATGAATAATATTGCCAATGAAAAAGGTGGTATTTCCGTCTTCGCTGGTGTCGGAGAAAGAAGCCGTGAAGGTAATGATTTATATCATGAAATGAAAACCTCAGGTGTTTTAGGAAAAACCGCATTAGTGTTCGGACAAATGAATGAACCACCCGGAGCTCGTATGAGAGTCGGTCTCTCTGGTTTAACAATGGCGGAATATTTCCGTGACGAAGAACACTCTGATGTCTTATTATTCATCGATAATATTTTCCGTTTTACCCAAGCCGGTAGTGAAGTTTCTGCGTTGTTAGGAAGAATGCCTAGCGCAGTTGGTTATCAACCAACATTAGCGACAGAAATGGGCCAATTGCAAGAAAGAATCACTTCTACAAAAGATGGTTCTATCACTTCGGTGCAAGCCATCTATGTTCCTGCTGATGACTTAACTGACCCCGCTCCAGCAACAGCCTTCTCACATTTAGACGCTAAAACAGTTCTCGATAGAAATACCGCAGCGTTAGGTATTTATCCTGCTGTTGATCCTCTCAATAGTTCATCAACCGCACTTGAGCCTTCCATTGTTGGAGAAGAACACTACAAAGTAGCAAGAAGAGTGATTGAGATTCTTGAACGTTATAAAGAATTGTCCGATATCATCGCTATTTTAGGTATGGATGAATTATCCGAAGAAGATAAGAAAATCGTTGAAAGAGCGAGAAAGATTAGAAACTTCTTATCACAACCTTTCCATGTGGCCAGCCAATTTAATGGTATTCCTGGTATCTATGTTAAAGTTGAAGATACAGTGAGAAGTTTCAAGACCATCTTAGATGGTGAAGCTGATGATTTACCAGAAGTCGCTTTCTTATATGTTGGTACGATTGAAGAGGCGAGACAAAAAGCTGAATCTTTAAAATAATATGGCTGACACATTTGCTTTAACAATCCTTACTCCATATGGTCGATACTTCGAAGGAAGAGTCGAATTTTTAGAAGTGCGTTCCGAAAAATACAACCTCGGTATTTTGCCTAACCACGCTCCATTAATTTCGACAATCGTAGTGAGCAAAATCGTTATTAAAATGGGTGGCAAAAATTATGATTATGCCACCGGTGGTGGAGCAATCTATGTGAAGAAAGAAGGAGTAACCCTTGTTTTAGACTCAATAGAAAAGTCCGACGAGATTGATCTAGAGAGAGCTAAACAAGCAAAAGAACGTGCGGAAAAGAGGTTAAGTGAATCATCTCTTGACGAAGAGATAGATGTGCAAAGAGCTAAACTCGCATTATTAAAAGCAATCAATAGAATTAATATCGGATCTAAAGATTAGAAATTAGATTAGAAATCTCAGAACCATCGGTGGAATAATCGATGGTTTTTATTATTTCGTTATCTTTAACTAGAGAACAAAAACTAGAATAGTCAATTTGAAAATATGACTGAATTTGGGCAAAATCTTCAGCAATTTTAGGTTTATTTAGTAAAATTACATCCTTTTTGCTATTTGCGATATCTTTATTAATTATATATTGACTGCTTACTTCTAATGATTTTTCATCATCGATATCATAAACCATAGTTAAGAAATCTTTTTTATTGTTTTGATAGGTTTGGAACTCTTGATACGAATTAATCAAAGTGATGTTCGAATCGATGAAGTGACGATTCATTATCTTCTTTAATCTAGAGTAATTGTCAAAGTTATCAGCGTCAACTTCATAGGTTAACTTATTATCTTTTATATATCTAATGGATGGGACAAATCGATCCGCGAATATTTGCGGATATTTCTCCTCATATTCGTTAAACATTTCATATGTATAATCACTGACATTTAAACGATATAAAAGATGTCCAGTCTCACTAACATAATCTTTGAGAAGCGGTTCTAAGTCCTCACAATGGCCACAATAATCGGTATAGAGTTCTATAACAAATTCTTGCTTCGCTTTTAATAATCTATCCACTTGTTCAATAGTGACTTCCATGAAACTACTATCCAACACTTGGATGGAGATGACACTGTGGGCTTTGTCTTGGCAAGCACTTGTCATAGGAACTAACATCGCTAGCATTAATAGTGAATACAATTTTCTCATAGAAGGAGTATAACATAGTTTCGTAATGTAATACGAAATTATTTATGGTAAAATCTTTCTACGGAGGATAGCTTATGCACGCTTGGCACGACGTTAAATCATCTAGAGTAACACCTGAAGAATTCATCGCCCTCATCGAAATTTCTAAAGGAAGTAAAAACAAATATGAACTCGATAAAGAAACTGGTCATTTAATTCTCGATAGAGTTCTTTACACATCAACAATTTATCCACAAAATTACGGATTTATACCCCGTACTTTTGCCCGTGACTATGACCCTCTTGACGTTTTAGTTTTATGCAGTGAATCTATCTTACCGATGTCTTTCGTGAGATGCTCTCCTATTGGTGTCTTGATTATGACCGATAATGGTTTACCAGATGAAAAAATTATCGCCGTTTGTGTTGATGACCCATTCTATAAGGACCTTAAAGATATCCATCAAATTCCTGAACATGTTATGGCAGAAATTAAACACTTCTTTACTGTTTATAAATCATTAGAAGGTAAAGATACCGCTGTCGATGAAGTCTATGGTCGTGAAGAAGCGATTAGAGTTATCCAAGAATGTCTCGATTCTTATAAGAGAAACATTCAACCAAAAGTTTTAGCGGACCGCAAAGCCCGTGGTTATTAATGATTAATATTGTTTTATATAGGCCTGAGAAACCACAGAATACCGGGAACATCATGAGAACTTGTGTCGCGATTCATGCGACCCTTCATATCATTGGTCCCTTAACTTTTTCTATTGATTCTAAAGATCTTAAAAGAGTGGGGATGGATTATATCGATGATTTAAAGATGTACTATTATCCAACTTATGAAGATTTCCTTAAGGAGCATCAAAATAAAGATGTTTATTATGTGACAAGATATTCTAAGCAAGTTTATAGTTCTTTTGATTTTTCTGACCCCGTAAAAGATATCTTCATTATGTTCGGTAGAGAATCAACTGGTATTCCTCATGATATCTTAAGAAGCCATCCTGATAGATTATTAAGAATACCGATGGTGCCAGAAGCGAGAAGTTTAAATCTCTCAAACTGTGTAGCCATCTTAGCGTACGAGATATTAAGACAACAAAAATTTATTGGTCTATCCACAGCAGAAGCCATTAAAGGCGAAGACTTCTTGATTAATGAGAATAAAGAAAAATAGGTTACCACCTCTAAGTGATAACCTTTTTATTTACTGCTTTTTAATAATTTTACAGTTGATTTGCGGATATTTTTAATGGTAAATGTTTCGTAAGTAGTGAATAGTGCTTGCCCTAAGAAAGAACCTTTTTTCACATTTTTAATTAGTGTGCTTTGAACATCTCCATCTTCTTTTCCTGATAGTAGCAAAGCGATTTCACAAGCGAGAAGTTTTGCATCATTATCTGGATTATCTCCCATCAAGACAACATGACTTCCATGTTGATCTTTGATATGGAAGAATAAATCGGTTTTCTTTGCTTTCTTAAATGTTAATAATTCATTTTGTTTAGCGTTCTTACCGAAATAAATCTTCCAATCTCTATAAGAGATTTCTCCTGGCTTTGATTCTATCTTTTGTCTTGAATTAAGTTTAAATTTATTAGGGAATAATAGATTTGCGAGTTCTTTAATATCATACTCATTCATATATTTAGATTCCATTAAGCAATCTTCTAAATATTTGATTTCATTATGAGTTTTTTCTAATTCGATATTATCCATTTCAATGGTTCTTTTCGCTTTTTTATATTTCTTAAAATATTTCTCAGCGTTGATACCAGGAGTTAAAGAGAAATCGTAATCAATATTATTTTCTTTGATATATTCTCTTAATGATTCTTCATCATAAGAATAACCGAGAATAGTGGCACCGATATCTTTATTATTCAAATTGGTGTTCGCATTATCGATTTCTCTATGTAAGACATTGATCTTTTGTTTTAATGTTTTAATACGAGATTTTATATGGGTGAGAACAGGTTTAAATTGTTCTTCTAAACGACGATGCTTGGCGACCAAATAATAATCAGAAGCTTCTTCTTTAAAGGATTCGTAATCAAATACTTCTTCTTTAAGGATATTGTTATTTACTAATGATTTATATTTCAAACCCTTAATGATTGGGTGATCATTAGTTAAATCCGTATAATGGGTTGCGTATAAGATCGTATCATTATCATCTAACAGAATAAGATTTGGACGATGGGGGATTAATTCGATAAGAAGCCTTCTCTCTTCTTTTTCAAATAAATCATTTGTGTGTAAATAATTAAAGACGACCACTCTATCGTTATTCAGCAATTCAACTGATGATAAAAAACCATCTTTGACTTCTTTTCTTAGCATATCACTGAGTAAACCGATTTTAGTTCCACAAGGATCGTTAATAGTGATAAAGCAAAGGAAAGGATGCTCAGGATTTAATGAAATAAAAAGTTTCTCTTTGCGGTAGCTTGAAAAAGAAATGAACAAGTCATTACTATTTATAACTGTGATATTTGCGAAGTGATTTCTAGTAATTTTATTCGATAAATCCTCAACAATTTGCTTTAAAGCGTGAACGTTAAGCTGTAGTTTCTTCATGCTTATATCTTACCATAAATATTTGACCTTACTATAAATAGATATTTATAATAATAGACATATGAAAAAGGGTTTGCTCATTATTCTATCCGGTCCTTCAGGTGTAGGGAAAAACTGCGTAAGACAAGAAATCGTGAAATCTCATCGATTATCCTTATCTTATTCTATTTCTATGACCACTCGTGCGAGACGTGAAAAAGAAGTCGATGGTGTCGACTACTATTTCGTCAGCAAAGAAGAATTTCAAAAGAATATTGATGAAGGAAATTTCTTAGAATGGGCAGAATTTGTTGGCAATCGTTATGGTACTCCGAAAGACAAAGTGGAAGAATTAAGAAACCAAGGAAAAAATGTCTTTTTGGAAATTGAAATTAATGGTGCGAATCAAGTGATGTCGAAAATTAAAGATGATCGTGTGATTTCCTTTTTCTTAATGCCCCCATCTCTCGGAGCGTTAGAAGCAAGGATTCGTAAGAGAAAAACAGAATCAGAAGAAATCATCCAAGAGAGATTACAAAAGGGTGAAAAAGAGATGACGATGACACAAAACTATGATCACATCATCATAAATGATAAGGTATCTCGAGCTGCACAAGAAATTATAGATCTTGTTAAAGCGAAGCTAAAAAAATAAGAGACGGAAAAGAAATAATGAAGATAGTTGAAGTATTAATCGAATATGCTAATTATTCTCTAGACCGTCCTTTTTCTTATATATATAAAGGAAACAAAAAAGTCGATATTGGTTTTCGTGTTTTAACTAAATTCAACAATCGAGAAATCGTTGGATATGTGGTTAACACTTATGAGAGCGATAAAACTATCGAGCAATTAGAAGAAGAACTCGGTTTTAAAATTGGCGAGATTATCGATGTCATCGATGATGAACCACTTTTAAGTGATGATTTATTAAAACTCGCTGATCAAGTAGCGGATTATTATATCGCTCCGAAGATTAGTGTTTTGCAATCGATGCTCCCTCCCTCTTTATCACCGCGTAAATCTGCATTAAAAAAACCAAAGATTGCTTATGACCAATATGTCAAAGTTATTAATAAAGATGAAAGTGGATTAACTGACAAGCAAATTGAATTGTTAAGACTTTTATCTACTGAAGAAAAAGTATTGAAGAAAGAAATAAAGTCTAAATCCGTTTTAGATAAATTAATCGAATATGAAAGAGTGGAGATTGTCTTAGTGGAGAAGAGAAGACTAGCAATCCCAAATTATGAATATATCGCTCCTCCGAAATTAACTAATGAACAACAAGGAGTTATTGATGAAATCAACTCCTCAGATGATTTGGTTTATTTATTAGAAGGTGTTACCGGTAGTGGAAAGACAGAAGTTTATTTATCTCTTTCTGAACAAATCTTAAAAGAGGGCAAATCCGTTTTAATGTTAGTTCCGGAAATATCATTAACTCCGATGATGATGGAATATTTCTTAAGAAGATTTGAAAACAATGTGGCAATTCTTCATAGCGAATTAACTCCTGCGGAAAAATATGATGAATATCGAAAGATCGCTAATGGTGAATGCCACGTAGTAGTGGGCGCCAGAAGTGCGATATTTGCTCCCTTAAAAAATATCGGTTTAATTATTCTAGATGAAGAACACGTTGAATCTTATAAACAAGATACCACACCTTTTTATCATGCGAGAGAAGTGGCAATTATGCGTGGCAAGATGCATAAGGCTAAAGTCATTCTTGGAAGTGCCACCCCATCTTTAGAGAGCCGCGCTAGAGCACAAAAGAATATTTATCATCTCTTATTATTAACAAATAGAGTTAACAATAAACAGCTTCCCCAAACCACAATTGTGAACTTGGGAGATTATCGTAATATCGACAATAATTCCTATATTTTTTCGAAGCGTTTAAGAGCGGAAATTAGTGGTGTGTTATCACGTAAAGAGCAAGCTATTCTTTTGATTAATAGAAGAGGTTTTTCTACATCGGTTTCTTGCCGTAAATGCGGGCATATTTTTAAATGCCCAACGTGCGATATTGCTTTAACCTATCATAAGAGTGACAATATGCTTAAATGTCACCATTGTGATTATGTTACTAAAATGCCAGAAAGTTGTCCCGAATGCGGATCTAATTACATCATGAAAACCGGATTCGGCACCGAGAGAATTGAAGATGAAGTAAATAGATTATTCCCGGAAGCAAGAACATTGCGTCTCGATAGCGATTCGGCGAAAATTAGGACCAAAATCCCTACAATTATCGAACAATTTAGACGAAAAGAGGCTGATATTTTAATTGGCACCCAAATGATTGCCAAAGGACATGACTTCCCTGATGTTACTTTAGTTGGCGTCGTTTTAGCGGATATTGGTTTATCTATGCCATCTTTTAGAAGCAATGAAAGAGCCTTCCAATTAATCACTCAAGCGGTCGGTCGTAGTGGTAGAAAAGATAAAAATGGTATCGCGATAATTCAAACCTACATGCCGAACAATTATGCAATCACAATGGCGGCTCGTCAGAACTATGAATTATTCTATCGTAAAGAGATGAATTATCGTCATCTACAATCCTATCCTCCTTATACCTATTTAGCGAGTATCACCTTAGCAGGTAAAAACGAAGATGCGGTAGTTTTAGGTATGGTGAATTTAATTGATATTTTAAATAATGAACTCGGCGATGAAGCCCAGGTTCTTGGACCCACTGTTCCTTATATTCCTTATGAGGGTGATAACTTCCTTAGAACTGCGTTAGTAAAATTTAAAAATTACAAAATAGTGCAGCCAGTCTTGAAAAAGATTGTGTCTGTCTATGGCGCTAAGAGTCAAATCCACTTATCTATAAATATAGACCCATACAATTTTTAGTATAAAAAATGTATCTTGTTGTATTATAATGATACACGAGGTTTTTTATTATGATCAGTATTGAAGTATTCGGATTAGACCAATTTGTTGTGGGAAACTTATCTAAAGATTTAACTCCTAGAATTGCTAAGCTCTACGGAGTGGATGAAGAAGATATTATTTTCATTTCTCCACAAACTATGGTTTTCCATAAAGGTGTTGAACAAACTTCTTGGAATATTCTTATTAAAGTTTCTGCTCCTAGAGATGTGGTGGGACTTCAAGATGAGATGTCCGATTTAATTATGAAAGGCATCGGTGAAGTAGCTATTCATGTGACTGTTTTATTTGAATATTATTCAACCGGCGATCGTTATCAAAGAATTAATGATGATTATCCACTTTTCATTACTGAAGCTAACTTAGTCGATTTAGATAATGATTACGATGAAGAGGATTCCGAATCTAATGAAGAGGAAGAAGACATCTACACCGGAGATATCTTTGAAGGATTAAATAAATAATTATGAAAGAATTTGAGCACGCTTATAACGTCTTAATAAAGGTTGTTGAAGAAGGCTTACCGTTTAATATAGCGATTCGCTCTTCTTTAAAAGAAGAAAAGAATAAATATACCGGAGATTTTAAATCTTCTATTTCCGCGGTCAGTGGCTGTGCTTTAAGACATTATTTTGTCTTTAAAGAAATCGTCAGTCGTCATTATGGTGAGATTGAAGAAAAAGAATTCTTATTATTATCAGTCGGTTTAGCAAATCATATTTTTGCCAAACGTTTTGATGAAGAAGAACTCAATGCTTTTATTTCTAAGAAAACTTCTCTAGAAGGTGCGGTGGAATTCATCTCTAGTTTCAATGATCCGAAGACCTTAATTCCCGAAGATATTGAATTCGGTTCTAAGAAGTTTTTAAGTTTACGTCACAATCTTCCTATTTGGTTAGTCAATATGTGGCAAAAGAATGCTGGCCCAATTCTCTCTAAGAAATTATTTAGAGGCCTCAGTGAACATAAGCAACCATTAGTGAGAATTAATACCGACAATATTACTATTGAAGAATTCTTAAAGAAATATTCCGATTTTACTCAATTTAATGATGAACCAGTAGCCGTTTTTAATGGCAAAGGAAACATTAAAAAGCATGATGCAATCATTAATAATGATGCCTTTGATATGCCTATTAGTTATCGTTTCATGTGCAAAGATTTAGATATCGATCCATTACGTGGTATCGCAATTTATGGTGGCTCAAATAACTATTTATTAAATGAGCTCACTATCATGTTAGGCACATCTTTTAAAGCGGATTATGTCTGCGGTGTGCAAAAGCATTATTTTGATACTTTAGCCACGATTAAAAAACTCGGTTTAACCGATGTTTCTACATATGAAGGTGGTGCATCTTTAATCGTTACCTGTATTTCCAAACCGGTTCACACTTTCTTTGTCTGTCCAGAAAACACTTATTTCTTAGGACTCATCGAGCGTCCTGATTATTTCCTGACATTAAAACAAGAAAATCTCGACCAAATTATCGCTAACGAAGAATTGGCGTTAAATGAAAGTGCAGCTTTCGTGGAACAAGGTGGCGATTTAGTTTATTTCATCCCCACATTCTGTAAGAACGAAGGAAGAAGTTTGATTCATCGCTTCTTAAATAAACACAAGGAATTCACCCTTGTGGAAGAAAAACAATTATTCCCGTTTGATAAGTATCAAACATTCTTATATTTTGCCGTTTTAAGAAAAGAGGTCACCAATGATTAATCTCTACGGAATGGAGATGAAAAAATTACAAGACTTAATGGTTAGCGAAGGTCAAAAACCATACCGCGCTATCCAACTTTATACATGGATGTATGAAAAGAAAGCTCGTGATTTTGATGAGATGACCGATATCTCTTTGAAATTTAGAGAAGTCTTAAAAGAGAAATATTGTCTCAAATTACCATCCATTTTCTTAAAACAAGTTTCGAAAGATGGCACAGTCAAATTACTTTTAGAACTAGAAGACCATATGAAAGTGGAATGTGTTCTTATGAGATATGACTATGGTTGTGCTGTCTGCGTTTCTAGTCAAGTTGGATGTAATATGGGATGTTCTTTCTGCTCTTCTGGCATCTTAGGCAGACAAAGAAATTTAAAACCAGAGGAAATGGTGGGACAAGTTCTTGTCATCAACGACTTATTAGCGGAAGAAGGCAAAGGCATGCATGTTACTCATGTCGTTGTCATGGGAACAGGTGAACCTTTTGACAATTATGATAATGTGATGGATTTCATCCGTATCATCAATGCTCAAAAAGGTTTAGCTATCGGAGCTAGACATATCACCGTATCCACTTGTGGATTAATTGATGGTATTAAGAAATATGCTCGTGAAGGATTGCAAACTAACTTAGCTATTTCTCTCCACGCTCCAAATAACGAATTAAGAAATCAACTGATGAAAATCAATAAAGCATATCCTTTAGAAGTTCTTATGCCCGCTGTTAAAGATTATGAACAAACTAGCGGTAGAAGAGTGACTTATGAATATCTTCTTTTAGAAGGTATTAATGACACTAAAGAACATGCAGAAGAATTAATTAAATTAATTAAAGGTACGATGGGATATGTCAATCTCATCCCTTATAACGAAACAAATAAAAATAACTTCAAACGCAGTAGTGGCAATCGTGTTCATGCCTTCTTGGACTATTTGACCAAGGGTGGTGTGACTGCGACAATTCGTAAAGAATTCGGTAGTGATATCGATGCCGCATGCGGACAACTTAAAGCAAAAAGCGAGGGCAGTTTATGACAGCAAAGAAATACCTTTTCGGCCGATATGCTTGCAAAGTAGATATCGGAAAAGTGAGACTCAACAACGAAGATAGAGCTATAGCTCTGACCAATTCTAGAGGCAACATCTTATTAGTTGTCTGCGATGGTATGGGTGGACAAAACAAAGGCGACTTAGCCGCCTCTTTAGCCATCGATAAAATCGCTGAAGAATTCCGCGCTAAAGAAAGTTTTTCCGGTGCCTTCTTCGCTAAAAGATGGGTTGCTAATGTTGTCAGAAGCGCCAACTCTATTGTCTATCGCCAAGCTTTAACAAATGAAAAATATAATGGTATGGGAACAACCATGACCTTAGTTTTAATCGTTAACGATTATATGGTTGTCGGTCATGTCGGTGACTCCCGTGCTTATTCTTTAAGAAATCGTGTATTAACACAAATTACGGAAGATCAAACTTATGTCCAATACTTGTATCGTATTGGTGAAATTACTAAAGAAGAAATTCCTACCCATCCCAAACGCCATGTTCTTATCAATGCATTAGGCATTTATAATAGTTTAGATTTAGACGTTAAATCTTATCCATATTTAGGTGACACAATTATGGTGTGTTCCGATGGTTTATATAATAACGTTGCCGAAAAAGATATTTTAACAATTCTTAAAGGCACTGATACACCTGATCAAAAAGTTAACGAATTAGTTTCTTTAGCTAATGCTAATGGTGGATCGGATAATATCGCTGTGATTGTTTGGGAGGCGAATGAATAATGCCTCTTAAAATTGGTTCTTTAATTGATGGGCGCTTTCGTATCATGGCCAGAGTCGGCCATGGTGGTATGGCGGAAGTCTACGAAAGTGTCGATGTCATCACTAAGAAAAATGTCGCTATTAAATTAATCAGGGAAGATGTCATGTCTAATCCCGTTAATTTAATGCGTTTCCAAAATGAAGCGAGCATCGCGGCTTCTTTAAATCACCCCAATATCGTGAAAGTTTATAATCACGGTACCGTGGAAGGAATCCCTTATATCGCTAACGAATTCATTAAGGGTCAAAACCTCAAAGAAGTTTTGGATTTCCGTTTATCGCTTCCAATTATTGAAGCGGTTGATGATTTATTACAAATTGCTTCCGCTTTAGCGTATGCGCATTCTCATGGAGTTGTGCACCGCGATGTGAAACCAGATAACATTTATGTTATGGGTGATGGAACCGTCAAGCTTGGTGATTTCGGTATCGCTCAATCTACGGGCACACTCGATGAAAAATCAGAGAATGAAATTGTTGGTTCAGTCCATTATTTAGCGCCAGAAATATCTCTCGGGAAAATCGCTACACCTCAATCTGATATTTATGCTTTAGGTGTAACATTCTTTGAAATCATTACTGGTCACGTTCCATACAATAAACAAAAAGCCATTGATATCGCAGTGGCGCATGTGAAAGAGAAATTCCCATCTCCGAAAAAATATTTACCTAATTGTCCTAAAGAAGTGGAACACATTATTAATAAGTGTACGAGAAAAAATCCGAAAGAAAGATATGCTAGTGCCCAAGAACTTTACGATGATTTATTAAAGTTAAAAAATAATCCTTCTGCTATTAAGGAAAAGAAAGGATTCTTCTCAAGAATATTCGGTTTCAAATAATGAAGGGTCGAGTCGTCTCATTAAGTTGTGGTATTTATTCCGTAGAGAGCGATGGAATAATTTACAATGCTCCGGCAAGAGGATTATTTCGTTCCCGCGGAGTGAAACCGATGGTTGGCGATTTAGTGGAACTCGGGGAAGAAACCTATGTCATTAACGATGTTTATGAGAGAACCAATTGTTTAAAAAGACCACCTATCGCAAACGTCGATCAAATGCTGATTATTGAAAGCTTAAAAGAACCGGAGTTTTCCTATCTTTTAGCCTTCAAATATTTAACCTATGCTAACATGCATAATATCAAGGCGAAAATCATCTTAACAAAATCTGATAAAGAAGATGATAAAAACGCGATTGAAGAGATTAAAGAAGTCTTCAAAAAAGTCGGTATTGATATCTATGTTGTCTCTAATAAAACCCATGAAGGATTAGAAGAAGTGAGAAAGATATTCTCTGACCATATCACTTGTTTAATCGGACAAAGTGGTGTTGGCAAGTCTTCTTTGATTAATAGTATCGATAAAGATTTTGAAAGAAGAGTGGGTGAATATTCCTACGCCTTAGGCAGAGGAAAGCACCAAACCAAAGAAGTAATTTTACTTCCTTATGAAGGCGGATATATCGCTGATACACCAGGGTTCTCCTCTTTAGAATTAGATCTCTATAAAGAAGATTTAGCGCAATTTTACCCTGGTTTTACGGATAAATTCACCAATTGTTATTTCTCAAACTGCTTACATTTAACGGAAAACAAATGCGTTATTAAGGATATGATTAACTCTGGTGAGTATCCAATTATCGCCTTTGAATGCTATAAAAAATTATCTGATGAAGCTATCTATAAAATGAAGAGGTACGAAAGATGAAAAATGTTAAAATTGCCCCCTCTATTCTCTCTGCGGATTTCAATAATCTTCAGAAAGATATCGCTTTAGTGGAATCTCTTGGAGCGGAGTTTTTACACTTTGATGTGATGGATGGACACTTCGTCCCTAATATCTCTTTTGGTATCCCAGTTTTAAAATGTATCGCCCATTCACACCATATGGTTAACGATGTTCATATCATGATTTCTGAACCCTTAAAATATGCGGAAAAATTCGTGAAAAATGGTGCGGATTATTTAACCTTCCATTATGAAGCCTGTGCTAACGATGAAGAAGTGAAAAAAGTCATCGATATTATCCATGAAAATGGTGGTAAGGCAGGCTTATCAATTAAGCCAAATACTAAACCAGAAGTTCTAGATAAATTCTTAAAAGATTTGGATTTAGTTTTAATCATGTCCGTGGAACCAGGTTTCGGTGGACAATCCTTTATGGAATCTGCCTTAGATAAAATTCGTCACTGCCGTAAACTAATCGATGAGAACAACTATAATTGTTTAATTGAAGTCGATGGCGGCATTAATGAAAAAACCGCTCCTCTATGTAAGGAGGCTGGTGTTGATATTCTTGTTGCGGGTTCATATTTATTTGGACACGAAGATATCAAAGAAAGAATTGAGGCTATAAGATAAACATGCTCAGTGCTTGGGCCATTGCGTTTGCGTCTGGTGCCATTATCTTTTTTCTACTTTATTTTGTGGCTTCTTCATTTAATTATAAGAAGCGTTTTAACGACAAATATGATTTTAAAAATCATTTTCCTTATGAATTCAATTATGAGGGACATTTTTCCGACAATATTATAGGGAATGTTTCTCTGATTATGTCCGCAGCATTTTCTATTGGTTTATATATTGTCTCTTGTGCTTTTAAATATACGAATGGTTTAGTGATTGCTAGTTTAGGATCTGGAGTAGCCTTATCTTTATTAATTGTGGCTTTAAATTTTGCCCCTCTAAAATATTTGAAACTCCATTTATTTTTTATGGTCCTTTCCTTTGTGGCCGCTTTTGCTACTCCTGCTTTAATCGGTTTTGGTTTCTTTGGTCATTACCAAGATTTTAAAGACGGATTCTCATTAGTGTTTTTTATCATTTCTTTAGTTATTGCGGTATTCTTATTCGTTTTAATAATGAACCCAAAATTATCTTTAAATATACCCATGAAAAAAGCGACCGATGATAAGGGAAACGAATATTATGTACGACCCAAATTTATCGTAATCGCTTTCTCTGAATGGATGATGGTGTTCTCGATATTGATATCGAATATATTAATGGTGATATTACTACAAGTAATTTAAGGTAGAAAAAAAGTGACTTCGCGTCACATTTTTTTATTAGGATTTGCTTATCTCTCTTTGTATTGTTTGTTGAGACTGCGATAGGCACGGGTGGACATGCGAACACGCATTTCTTTTCCGTCAACTACAACAGTTCTGGTTTGGAGATTGCAATTCCATCTACGGCGTGTCGCTCTCAAAGAGTGGGAACGATTATTGCCGCTCACTGGACCTTTACCTGTAACTGGGCATACTCTTGACATATCGTAGTCCTCCTAAATCACTTTTGAAATCTTATCACAAGGCATTTATTCATGCAACAACAAATGAAAAAACTTTGTTTTTATCTTTTTTAAAGTCTCACATTTGGGTATTTTCTTTCAAATTCTTCCTTGGTTAAACGGTTTTTACAATGTTGTAACATCGTTTTATAGAGAAGATTCTTTTCATCAAAATATAAATATCTAGCGTGTCCTTGCCTGGTATAGAAGTGGATGAGTTTTCTCTTCTCCGATTTTTCTTCATCGATATAAACCACATCGCTGTAATAATAGATGAGTTGTTTTCTTCCTTTATTGAAGATGACATATGATTTATTAATTTCATAAGAGCTCGTATATTTCACTGCCACAAATAAAGCGATTGTGGCAGCCACATAAATGCCGATAATCGTGTACTGTCTCCAATCGTATGGAAGTTCAAATAAAAACAAATAAAATGTCATACCAAAAATAATTAATCCCGCGAGAATGGTGACAGCGATTAATGGCCAAATCAATCTTTTATAAGAGATACGAACTTTCACAAAAAGAATTTTACTCGAAGTAGGAAAAGATAAAAAGTCTTTTTACCTTACAATATGTGCGTGCGCTTGCTATAATATACACGTTACATGTAAAAAGGAGATTTTATATGCCTAAAAAAGTCGTCGCGATGATATTAGCAGGAGGTAAGGGAACTCGACTCGAAGCTCTCACAAAGAAAACCGCTAAACCTGCCGTATCATTTGCCGCTAAATATCGTATCATTGATTTTCCTCTCTCAAACTGTGCTAACAGTGGCATCAACACTGTCGGTGTCTTAACACAATATGAATCAACCGATTTAGATGCCTATATCGGTAATGGTGAAAAATGGGGCTTAAATGGTGTTCACTCACTCATGACATCTATTGCTCCACGTCAAACAGAAGAAGGGGCTAATTGGTATAAAGGAACCGCTGATGCGATTACCCAAAATATCGACTTCTTGGATAACAATAAACCGGAATATGTTTTAATTCTTTCCGGTGACCATATTTATAAAACCTTATATAACGACATGATTGAACTTCATATCGAATCTGGCGCAGATGCAACTATTTCCGTTATTGAAGTCGACCCGAAAGAAGCCAGTCGTTTTGGTATTATGGCGGTTGATAAAGAAGATCGTATTATTGAATTCCAAGAAAAACCCGCTCAACCAAAGAGCAACCTAGCATCTATGGGTGTCTATGTCTTTACTTGGAAAATCTTAAGAAAATATTTAATTGATGACGCTCGTGATCCTAAGAGTGAACATGACTTTGGCAATAACATCATTCCGAAGATGCTTAATGATGGTTTGAAATTACAAGCCTATCGTTTCAAAGGATATTGGAGAGATGTCGGTACTTTAGCGTCATTACACCAAGCCAATATGGATGTTGCTTTAGGTGAAGGCACTTTAAATTTATATGACAATGATCAAAATACTCGTATCTTTACAGAAGATGTTTATACAGTCCCACAATATATCGGTCCTTTAGGAAGCGTAAAAAGAAGTATCGCTAATCAAGGTTCGGTTATCTTGGGTAGCGTTGATTCTTGCGTTATCTCTAGCGATGCCATTATCAAAGAAGGTGCGGAATGCACACGTTGCGTTATTATGGCGGGCGCACTTATCGGGCATAATGCGAAAGTCAATAATGCGATTATCGCTCCAGGTGTGGTGATTGAAGATGATGCAAAAATCAATCTTGATAGTGATGAAATTGTTTTAATCTCAAAGGAGGCCAAGAACAATGAATAAAGTTTTAGGTATTTGTAATCTTCATGATTCTCCGAGTCTTGGACAATTAACTAAGAATCGTCCTGCCGGTGCTTTATCATTTTTAAGTCGTTATGCCTTAATGGACTTCACTCTTTCCAATTTCTCCAATTCGGAAATTGATAAGATTTTAGTCTTAACAGAAAACAATTTATCCGCGGTATTCAATCATACCAAACAAGGTTATGTTTGGATTAATAATACGAGAACGGGATTCTTAAGAATCGCGATGAATGAGAAATTAATTGAATCCGGTAAATTCAATACCGATATCGCTAATATTGAAACACATTATTCCATTATTGAAGACTCTAAACCAGAGATCATCGTCGTCGCTCCATCTTTCTTCTTATATTCATTCGACTTTAGAAAAGCTATCGAAGATCATGAAGAAAGTGGTGCGGAGATTACTTGCTTATATATTAAGACGGAAAAAGGCGATCGCGATTATCTCAACTGTGATTCCTTAGAAATTGAAAATAATGGTGTTATCACCCATTCGAGAGCTAATGTCGGAGAAAAGAAGAACCAAAATATTTCTTTAGAAGCTTTCATCTTCACCAGAGATGCTTTTGACAAAGTTTTAGCGATGTCTCATAAGGTCAGTGAAATGTATGGCATTAGAAAGACTGTTTCTTATGCGATCAATCGTCATAGATTAATCGTTAGAGGATATGAATTCGATGGCTATGTGGTCCCAATTCTTTCCTTTAACCATTACGTCAATAAATCGTTTGAATTATTAGCCTATGAAAATAGACAAAAATTATTCTTTGATGACTGGCCAATCTACACAACCACTCATAACACGCCACCCGCATTATATGGTCCGAAAGCCTTTGTGAAGAATTCATTCGTTGCCAATGGATCTGTGATTAAAGGGCATGTCGAGAATTCCATCATCTCTCGTGATGTCATTATTGAAGAGGGCGCGAATGTGCAAAATTGTATCATCTTCACTCTTTCTCATATCGGTAAAGATAGCGACTTAGAATATGTCGTTGCTGATAAGAATGTGAAAGTCTCAGTAGTGAAAAAACTCAAGGGACAAAAAGATGATGTGTTGTTTATTAGACAAGGAGCCAAAATATAATGAGAATTGTCATGGTAGCCAGCGAATGCCGGCCTTATTGTAAGACCGGTGGTTTGGCAGATGTTGTATATTCACTATCAAAAGAATTAGTTGCTTTAAATAACGAAGTATCGGTGATATTACCTTATTATCAAAAAATTCATTTTGACGATAAAAAACCTGCAGAACTTGTAGATTCCTTCATAGTTGAGATGTCTTGGAGACACCAAGAAGCGAAGATTTATCATCAAAAATATCTCGGTGTTGATTTCTATTTTGTGCAGCACTGGTATTTCGATAGACCGAACTTTTATGGCGATGGAGATGATGGGGAAAGATTTGCTTTCTTCACTTTAGCCGCACGTGAATTTTTAGCGAGAAGAAAATCAATTCCCGATATTATCCATGTCCATGACTGGCAAGCCGGAATGCTTCCTTGCTTAATCAAGACTAACGATTATTATCGCAATATTTTTAAAAAGACTAAATTTGTCATGACCATCCATAATCCCGCTTTCCAAGGAATGCTCGATCGCGATGCTTTAGGCAATTTATATAATTTGCCTGTCTATTTATTTGATGATGGGCAAGTTCGTCTCGATGGACGTGTTTCCACTTTAAAAGCGGGACTCGTTTTTGCCGATAAGATTACTACCGTCAGTCCTACCCACCGCTCGGAATTATTAACACCTGAAGGTGGTATGCATTTAGATGGCGTTTTAAATCTTCGTGAATGGGATTTCTGTGGCATCTTAAACGGCATTGATTATTTAGAATTTAATCCTGAAGATGATCCCCAAATCTATTTCACCTATAGCAAAGATAATCTTGTTGAGGGAAAGAAGAAAAACAAAAAGGCTTTATTTAAAGAATTAAATATCGTCGATTATGGAAAACCATTATTCTCTTTAGTCTCACGTTTAACGTGGCAAAAGGGTTTAGGCATTTTATTCCCCACCTTATATGAATTAGCGGAAAGAGGATGTAATATCGTTATCCTCGGCAGTGGAGAAAGACAATACGAATTAGAATTCGAAGCCTTAAGAGCGAGATACCCTGATAAAGTCGCAATTTATATCGGTTATAACGATGCTTTAGCCCATAAAATTTATGCGTCTAGCGACTTCTTCTTTATGCCTTCACTTTTTGAACCTTGCGGTTTAGGACAGATGATCGCCCAAAGATATGGAACTTTACCAATCGTGAGAAGAACCGGTGGATTAAGAGATTCCGTCATCAACTTTGATGGTGGCAATCAAAAAACCTCTAATGGTTTTGGATTTGATAATTATGCCTCTGATGATATGAGATATACTTCTATCTACGCATTAGATAACTGGGGCAATAAGAGATTAATTCATCATTTGATGAAGAACGCTATGGAGACCGATAATTCTTGGATTAAAAGTGCGAAGAGTTATCTCGGTTTATATAACGAAATCGTCCGCAAATAAAGGAGTAACTGCTTATGAGTTATGACCATAAAAAAATAGAACAAAAATGGCAGAAATATTGGGAAGAAAATCAAACATTCAAGACTGATGTTTGGGATTTTTCTAAACCGAAATTTTATGCTTTAGATATGTTCCCATATCCTTCTGGTGTGGGTCTTCATGTCGGTCATCCAGAAGGATATACCGCAACTGATATCGTTTCCCGTATGAAAAGAATGCAAGGTTATAACGTCTTACATCCTATGGGATACGATTCATTTGGTTTACCGGCAGAACAATATGCGATTCAAACTGGTAATCATCCAGAAGAATTTACCAAAAGAAATATCGCTACATTTGCTGGGCAATTAAAAGAACTCGGCTTTGATTATGACTGGACGAAAGTCATCTCCACAAGCGATCCATCTTTCTATAAATGGACACAGTGGATTTTTAAAGGTTTGTTCTTAGATGGCTACGCTAAATATATCGATATGCCAGTGAACTGGTGTGAAGAATTAGGCACTGTTCTTTCTAATGATGAAATCATCGATGGCAAGAGTGAAAGAGGTGGATATCCTGTGGTTCGTAAGAACCTCAAACAATGGGTTATCGACCAAGCGAGATTCGGTGAAGAATTATTAGAAGGTTTAGAAAGAATTGATTGGCCAGAATCCACTAAAGAAATTCAAAGAAACTGGATTGGAAAATCTATCGGTGCTTTAATTGATTTTGAAGTTGCTGATCATAAAGAAAAATTCACTGTCTTCACCACTCGATGTGACACTATTTTCGGTGCGACTTATTGCGTGTTAGCGCCTGAGCATGAACTGGTGAAGAAAATTGCTTCCAAAGAACAACTAGCAGAAGTGAATAAATATATTGAAGAAGCTTCGAAAAAGAGTGAATTAGAAAGAACTTCTTTAAGCAAAGATAAAACCGGTGTATTTACTGGTGCTTTCGCAATTAATCCTGCAAATCAAAGACGAATTCCGATATTTATTTCCGATTACGTTTTATCTTCTTATGGTACAGGCGCCATTATGGCGGTCCCTGCCCATGATAGTAGAGACTATGCTTTCGCGAAGAAATTTGGTTTAGAGATTATTCCTGTTTTAGAAGGTGGGGATATTGAAAAAGAAGCTTATGAAGATGATGGCTTGCATATTAACTCTGACTTCTTAAATGGTTTGAATAAAGAAGACGCCATTAACAAGATGCTTGAATTCTTAAAAGAAAAAGGCATTGGCGAACAAAAAGTTAATTACAAATTTAGAGAATGGATTTTTGCCCGTCAAAGATATTGGGGCGAACCGGTTCCTGTCGTTCATATGGAAGATGGTTCTATCTATGCTTTAAAAGATGAAGAACTTCCTTTAGTGTTACCAGTTTTAGATGATTATAAAGGCCATAATGGTAAAGCACCTTTAGAGAATGCCACCGAATGGAAAAAATATGAAATC
>JAEEHE010000139.1 GCA_016280685.1 Caryophanales bacterium | reverse complement strand
TGCGAAAAAGGACCATTGGTGTAGCGGTTAACATGTCTCCCTGTCACGGAGAAGATCACGGGTTCGATTCCCGTATGGTCCGCCAAGCGCTTTTTTTAAAAAAATATGGTCCGGTAGCTCAGGCAGTAGAGCAGGAGACTGAAAATCTCCGTGTCGGGAGTGCAAATCTCTCCTGGACCACCATACAAGTTAAAAGAGAATGGTGAGCATCATTCTTTTTTTCTTTTTTATGTCATATTTTAATAAAATATAAGATAATAAATATATGCAAATAAGTGAGTTCTTTCAGCTTTGTAATTCACATCCTTGGGCTTATATTGCCATCATCATAAATTTAATCGTCGTTTTTATTAATGGCTATACGGATGGTCCAAGCACAATCGCCACCGCTGTGACATCAAGAGCGATGAAGCCGAGAACCGCTTTTATTATATGTGCAGTATTTAATCTATTAGGTGCTTTTGCCATAGGCGCTTTTTCGATGTTTATATCAAAGATATTCGGTGGCGATATTATCAGTACCATTTCCTCATTAGTGGATTTTGGTAATTCCACAACTGATCAAATCTTATGCGGTATTTCTTGCGGACTAGTCGCTATTATCTTTACTAGTACCATATTAACTTTATTAGCGCTACCATCCAGTCAATCCAACTGTTTAATCGGTGGTATCACCGGTGCTGGTTTAGCTTTAATGGCCTTAGGTAATGGTGGGGCGATCGGTATTAATCCTTGGATTAAAGTCTTAATCGGTTTCTTCGGTTCCTTATTATTTGGCTTTATCTTCGGTTATTTAATTACCATGTTAATTCAAGTGATTTGTCGCAAGATGAATAAAGGTAAAACTAGCCGTTTCTTCGATAATGGACAAATTGTCTCTGCTGCTTTAATGAACTTTGTTCATGGTATTCAAGATGGTGGTAAATTCATCGGTATTTCTATCCTTATCGGAGCGATTTTATATAAAGATGCAAACGCGACTAGTTTAGCCGCATCAGTAGATGCTTTAGATGATATTAATTTCTGGTGGTTCTATGTACCAGTCTGTGTCGTTTTATTCGTCGGATGCATATTAGGCAATAGAAAGATATTGAAGAGTCTAGGTCGTGGTATGGCCTCATTAAATACTTATCAAGCTTTCGCTACTGATATTGCTTCATCAATCGGTTTATTAATCGCTACCTTATTCGGTCTTCCATTATCAACCGGTACAATTAAGAATACCGCGATTATGGGTAGTGGTGCAGCTAAGAGCATGAGACGTGTTAAATGGAAGAAAGCTTTTGAAATTGTTGGTTGGAACGCTTTAGCGTTTCCCTTATGCGCAATAGTAGGATTTATCTTTGTGATGATATTTATATGGACAGTTAAGTAGGAGGATTACTTATGTTTAAAAAGAAGAAGAGCAATTATTATTTCGATTCATTTCCTAAATTAGCCCATTTCTCCGTGGAATGCGGTGAGATGATTTTGGATTATCTCAAGAATTTCGATCCTAAGAGACTAGAAGAAGTGAAGACATCAGTCCACTTAATCGAACATAAAGCGGACGATTTGAAACATGAAGTAACCGAGAAATTATTAAAAGAATTTCAAACTCCTGTCGATAGAGAAGATATCTACGAATTATTAAGATTAATCGATAATGTCACCGATGCGATTGAAGAGATATCTTTAAGACTATATTTATATAACGTAGAACAACTACCACATAAATTTGTCGAATTTACCGAAGTGACCGTCGAATGTATGAGAGAGACAGAGAATTGTCTCGGTCATATGTATGATTATTTAAACGAAGCCGCATTTAGACCATTAGTGGAAGCGGTTGTCAAACTCGAAGAACAAAGTGACGCTATATATATTGAAAGCGTCCACACATTATATAGAAAAGAGACAGATAGTAAGAAACTATATATTAGTGAAACGCTCTATTCCTTGATGGAAGACGTCAGTGATAAATGTCGTGAAGTTTGCCGTTATGTGCAAAATATCGCGATGAAGAATATATAATATTCTCTTAAAAAGATTTGATGAGTAGAGGAAAAATGTAATTTGGCTATACCAATTACTTTTTCTTATGATAAGATACCTACACGATGATTAACTACGAGTTATCTTTAAACATTATTGATATCGTTATGGCGGCTATCGTTGTCATCATGAGTGGCGTCTCATGGTTCTATGTCGCTGGTTTTTTCGTCTCGCTTAAAAGAACACCAAAAGTTCCCCATAGCGATGAATATACAAAATTCGCTATTTTAGTGCCCGCGAGAAACGAAAGTAAAGTAATCGGTAATATTATCAATTCTTTAAAGAATCAGACTTATCCTGCTGAATATTTTGATGTCTGGTTTATCACCGAAAGCGAAGAAGATGAAACTAATCGTATTGCTAAAGAAAGCGGTTACAACTATTTTGTGAGAGACGAGATAACTGATCAAAGAAAAACCAAAGGTTTTGCCTTGCAAGAATGTATCAGATATTTTAAAAATAATAATCTTCATTATGATGCTTATATGATTTTTGATGCCGATAATGTCATGGATAATGACTATATCGAAAAGATGAATGATGTGAGACAAAGTGGTGTGGAAGTCGCGGTGGGATTTAGAAATTTCACTAATATCAATAGAAACTGGTTAACATCCGGAAGTGCGATTCTTTTTACATATATCAATTCCTTCACTTCTAAAGTCAGATCGATGATTTTTAGAAAATGCGTTATTGCTGGCACTGGATACTATATCAACGCGGATATTGTCGATGAAGCTGGTGGATGGATATTTACCGGTATGACCGAAGATATTGAAGTGACTACGTATTGTGAATACCACAATATCAATATGAAATATTATCCTTTAATTAACTTTTATGATGAACAATCCCCATCATATCGCACGAAGCAGTATGAACATATTAGATGGATATGGGGATTCTTAGAGAATCGTAAGAGATTTAAAAAGGGCGGTAAGAAGCATAATGCGAATGGCAAGTTTATGGATTTCATGTCTAAATGCGAATTCAACTTAGGCAT
>JAEEHE010000138.1 GCA_016280685.1 Caryophanales bacterium | reverse complement strand
TAATGATGTCAGCATCTTTTTAGAAGGAAAGAATATTGAAAATGAAGATATTTGATTTGAGTTATGATGATGTCTTAAAGATTAAGAAAAGAGAGATAATCTTCCTCGTTTTAACTATTGTGTTAGGATTAGGAATTGTCTTAGCGTTTTTATTCATCGCGAAAAGAGAGACATTTATCTTATTTCTCATCCTCTCTTTAGTGGTCACTCTAATAACCACCACTTTATCCTTATATATTATTCTCGGTAGATTTAAAACAGTTAAACAATATTTATTAATATTGAAGAAAAGCGAGAACAGCAAAGAAAGCGATATATTCTTCTTTAAGAATGTCGATGAACAAATCTATTTAAAAGATGGACTTTCTTATCATAAATATACCTTTTATAAAGATGAACAAGATTATGCTTTCTATGTCCTATTCGATAAGAAACTAGATGTAAAAGAAAATGAATCATACAAATTACAATTTGTAGAGAATATTCTTTTAGAATTGGAGAATCATCATGAAAAAGATTAAGAATTCTCCAAAATATCTCAAATCATTAATCACCTATGATTGGTGGAAATATCTCATCTTATTCTTCGTTTCTTCCATCGTGGTTTATTATGCTTTCCATATGAAATTATCTTTGAAAAGATATGAACAATTAGGCATCTTCACTACCGCTTATATCAAAGATGAAAAGATCATAGATGAATTAGAAGAGGAACTACAAGAAGAAGGCACTAAGCAAGTCAATATCATAACTGCCGAAAAAGAAAGTAGATATTACGATATCCAATTAGACACGAACGGAATCGGAGGAAGTGATATTTTAATTCTTCCTAGTAGCAAAGTTATCGATGCCACTTATATCTTGCAGAATACCTTAAAATTTAATGATGAGTTTATATCTGAATTATTAGATATTAATTCATCACTATCATTTTTAACTTATGAAGAATATACCTACGGAATCAAAATCTATGATGAAGAAGATGAGGGATATAATTCTCATTTCCATTTCGATTCTTGGATCGAATTCGATGAGACGTATTATATGTTTTTAGTGGCTAAATCCGTTAATTTAGGGAAATATGGCACTAAATCTAAAGAGAACCATTATTCCGCGTTAGAAGCGACAAAATACCTAATAAAATGAAAAAGAGAAAGAAAATATCACAATACGAATCTTTCACTGAGGCCAATCTCCCTCATACGAGACCTCAAGTATTTTTAAGTGTCTATAAAACTAGAGCGTTATTCATTTTTGAAATATCACTATTATTAGCCCTCTTCTGTTTGCCACTATTTATTTGGTCGATAATCATTAGATTATATATCGATAATATTCCTAATGGTTTATTGGAAGATATGTCCAATAAGGCAGATATCTTAAAAGACGTCTTTATGTGGACGATGATTAAAAATGGAGTAAATATCCTTTTATTCGGTGTCGCGGGAATCGGCTTTGGAGGAGCGATTCACGTCTTACAAAAATTAGTGTGGAATCAACTGGCGATGCTAAGCGACTTCTTTGAAGGGATGAAAAAGAACATCGCTAAATATATCTTCTGGGGTATTTTGTTAGGAATATCATTCTTCATCTTTGAATTTGTCGTCTCAGGAATGCCGTTAACTAACCTCAATACTTTTGTCAGGATGCTTTTATATGGATTAGCCTTCTTACAACTAGTGTTATTCGCCATATTTATATCCTATCTATTCTTACAAAACGAATATTATTATCTCGATCCCTTCCATATCGTCACTAACGCATTTAAGTTCACGATTAAATCATTTATCCCTATGGTAGGTTTTATCCTCGGGATCATGCTCCCTTATTTCTTAATCTTTATCCATAGCTTTGTCATTAATATCGTCGCGACTTTCCTCTTCCTCTTTTTAGTGTCCTTCGGTTTAATACCTCTTATATTGCACGCGAATTACCAATTCGATAAAAACATCAACAAAGACCAATATCCGGAAATCTATGACCGAGGTGTCTATAGACAAGGGAAAATTGAATTGCCAAAATAATAAATATAAGTGCTTTATTGATTATATATTTTTACCTTGTGTGTGATAGTATATATTTATACTAACCGCTTAAAACGGAACATAAGAGGTATTTCATATGTCACAAAACAAAAGCTATAAGAGAATTCTCGTCTTGTCCTTGCCACTTTTGGCACTTTCAACATTAGTTGGTTGTAATACGACAAAATACGATAAGAAATCTACTATTTATATCGAACCATTCTCCGGTTCCGGATTTGGTTATAAATGGATTGAAGAACTCGCTGCTAGATGGAAACAAGAAAGCGGATATAACTACAATGTTTTAGTTGATCCTTCTTCCGTTTATATGGCGGGTACCCAACTCGATCAAATCGCTTCTGGTATTAGCAAAACCGATATCTTCTTCGGTGGAGAACCAGAATATAAAGCCGGTATCTATAAAGGCTATTTCGAAGACTTAACTGATTTATTAGATGTGAAACCCGATGGTGAAAGCGGCATGACAATCAAAGAGAAAATCTCCGATTGGAATACCTGGCAACAAGTCGGTGCGAAAGCCGTATATGATAAAGCCACTGATACTTTCAGCAGCGAAGGTATGTATATGCTTCCTTACACCGTCACTATTTCCGGATTAATCTTTGATTATGATTCTTTTGTGGAAAAGGGATTATTAACCAAAGCGGAAAACACCGATGCCGTCAAAGCGGAATTAACATCACAAGGTATCTCATATCACGTCTCCGGTAGAGATTTAGTTTTTGATAGTTCTACCTCTGCTTCCAATTACGCTTCTGGTGAAACCATCATGAGAGCGGGAAAAGATGGTAAATACGGTACTTATGATGATGGTCAACCCATTACCATGAGTGAATTTGAAACGATGAGAAATAAAATTGCCGCTCTCGGTGGCAAACCCTATATCTTCTCTAAACAAGGTTTATATACTGATTCCATCAATATTGCCGCCGCTTCACAAATCGCAGGCCTCGATGGCTATTATGGTCTTAGCAAATTTGATTCCAATAATAAAGAAGTCGAAATGTATAACGGCGACAAAAAAGTCATTAAATGGGAAAACGGCAATGAAGTTTATAAGATGAAAGGCATCAAAGAATCGGTCGATTTCATCAATGATAACTTCTTCGCTAATAAAGACTATTACATGATTGCTAACCAAGTCAGCGGATCTCAAAATAACTTTATCAATGGCTTAATCGGTGGAGGCACATTCTATGGCTTAATTGCCGAAGGTAACTGGTTTGAAAATGAAGCTTCCGAATCATTTAATGCCGCTCACAAAAGAGGTGGCAAAGCCTTTGGTGAATACGATTTAAGATTCATGCTCACCCCAGAATTCGATGGACAAAAAGGTCTAGACGGTGAAGGTCATGGCACGATGATGAGCGGTGCTGAATACGGCGCGATTGTCGTGAGAAAACAAGAAGATGCTGACAAATTAGCGGCTATTAAATCCTTCTTAACATTCGCTTTAAAGAATGATAACCTCGCCAAAGTTAACGTCGATACCGGCTTAATTTGGGGTTATAAATACACCATTCCTCAAGAATTAACATCTAATATGACAGTCTTCCAAAAGAACTGTTATGACTTATATCATGACACTGATAATGTGAAAATCTTATCTTGGAGAACCGATAGACTCTCTTGTCCATTTATCTATTCTTCTAAAGATATCAATACATCCGGAACAATTATTCCTTGCGGCAAATCTGGATTTCATCCTTCTTCCGAACTCTTGAACGGTTCTTCAGTCGCCACTATCGTCGATAAGATCCGTAATAATTACACTGCTGAACAATGGGCAGATATCGTTAATCAAACCAAGACATTCTTAGGCTAATTTTATGGAAGAAGAACTAAACATAGAAACGTTTGTTATTCCTAAAAAGAAGAAATTTGCGAGAAAAGCAAAGAAAGCGGGATTCATTTTAAGTATTATTACTTATCCCCTTATTCTTTTCTTTGTTTTCTATGTCTATGTTAATTTCAATTCCATCATAATGGCGTTCCAAGATATCAACGCGGTCGGAGAAAGAACATTTATCGGATTCGATAATTTCGTTCGTTTCTGGAACCAATTATTCGCAAGCGAAGCTAACCGTGGAGAAATTGGCACTGCCTTTACCAACTCCTTCATCATCTATGGCATATCACTCGTTATTTGTATGCCTTTATATATCTTCTTCTCTTATTTACTTTATAAGAAATGTTTCTTACATAAAGGAATTCGTGCCATCGCGATGATTCCCCAAATCATCTCCGGATTCGTCATCTGTATGTTATTCGTCAACTTCATATCTGGAAGTGACGCTCCAGCGATGACGATATTTAAATCACTGCATATTTTCTTAGATGAATCAGGAGAACCTGTTGATTTACTCTATAGTCCGAAATACGCTTTAGGAACGACGATATTCTATGCTATATGGCTATCTTTCGGTACGAACTTAATTGTCTATCCGAATGCCATGAAAGAAATTAATCCCGAAATCGTTGAGAGTTCTAGATTAGATGGTGTCTCCACAATGTTCCAAGATTTAAGATATATTGTCTTACCATTAATCTTCCCCACTATTTCTACATTCTTAATTACCGGTTTAGCGGCGATATTCTCGAACGGTGGTTCCATCTTAGCGTTCTATAATACGCAAGCGCCCCAATATGTTTTAAATATGGGTTATGTTTATTCCCGTATGATTATTTTAAATAATCAAACGAATTATCCAACCCTCGCTGCTGGTGGTTTAATCATGACAGCGTTCGTCGCTCCAGCCACACTATTATTAAGATGGGCACTTGATAAATTCGGTCCATCGACGGAGGCATAATATGAACGAATTTGATCTGCGCATCAATGAATATGCCAACGTTCCTTCTAAAGATTTAAGAAAAGAGATTATTCGTTTAGAAGATCTTTTGGTGATATATCGCAAAGATGAAGAAAACAAAAAAGAAGAGATTTCCCAAGTTTTAAATAACATTGAAATTTGTAAGAAAAAACTCGGTTATAACGGTAAAGAGAAAACCCGTATTATTTTCGACCGCACATTTAGATGGATTTTATGGGCTGTTCTTGTCATTTATTGTTTCACTTTATTAATTTTACCGATATGGATGATTCTCACTTCCTTTAAGGATCCTCTAGAATTCACCAGCAACCAATTCGGTTTCCCCTCTTCATTTAATTTCGATAATTTCGTCAGTGTTTTTAAGAAACTAGAAATTAGAATCCTCGGTAAAGGGACCTATAACATGTTCGGTATGGCGGGTATTTCTCTCATCTATTCCTTCGGTTCCACTTTCTGGGGAGTCCTATGGACGACATTAATGGCCTATGTACTCTGTAAATATAAATTCATCGGAAGTCGAGTTATATATACGGTCGGTATTATCATCATGATTGTGCCAATCATCGGTTCCGGTCCTTCCGCGATGATGATTAGGCGTAGCCTCGGTATTTACGATAATTTATTGCTCTCAATTCTCACCGGGCCATGTGCCTGTTTCTCCGGTCTTAATTTCTTGCTTCTTTATGGCGCGTTTAAATCTTTACCATGGGATTATGCGGAAGCTGTCTTTGTCGATGGAGGTGGTCACTGGTCCGCTTTCTTAAAGATGTATTTACCGATGGCTCTCCCCACGATGACCGTCATCTTTGTTTTAGGTTTCTTAGGCAGTTGGAACGATTATGAGAGCTTTATGATATGGTTCCCATCAACGCCTAACTTAGCTTATGGTCTATATTTGTTCCAAAGTAAAGCCCAGGCTCTATATAAGTCGTCAATAACGGAGATAATGGCGGGCTTCACTATCGTCATCATCCCCACTGTTACTTTATATTTATCAAGTCAAAAATTGATTTTATCAAAATTTACCGTCGGCGGACTGAAAGGATAAGAGAATATGAAC